>JAEZAU010000065.1 GCA_023430325.1 Bacteroidota bacterium
TCCACATCCTTGAAATGATCGCGCACGATCCCGGCAAAACGGGTCTTGATGAACTCGCGCACCTGCGGATGGGAAAGTGTCTTGCGGTTGTCGCAATAGATCGGCGATCGCCAGCCACTGGCCCAAGTGAAAGGCTCCTGCGGACTTAACTTGACGGCCTTGATCTGGAGGAGATGCTGCGCCATCACCAGCGCCGGATCTTGCGAAGAACTCATGGAGCGAAGGTATGAAGTGCACATCGAGGGCAGGCCGCTGGTGATCTGCGAAGCGCCGCCGGAACTAGTCGTTTCCACGGAAGGCATGCCTGTTATGGCGATCCATTCAAGCAGCGATCTCGACCAGGCGATCCGTATGATCCGTGATGAGCAGTATGCTGCGGGAATATGTATCTATCCGCAATTCGATGGATCGCTTTGGGACCTTTTTCGCAGCAGGTACAAGTTCGTACAGGCCGCCGGCGGTGTGGTGGAAGATGAGCAACAACGGTTGTTGGTGATCAAGCGGCTCGGAAAATGGGATCTGCCAAAAGGGAAAGTGGATGCGGGTGAATCGATCGAAGAGGCGGCCTTGCGTGAGGTGGAGGAGGAGTGCGGTATCGATGAACTACTCATTGTAAGGCCGATCGCCATCACCTGGCATACATACTTCCGCAACGGGAAAGATCACTTGAAACGCACGGATTGGTACCTGATGAAAGGCTCCTCGGAAAAGAAGTTGAAGCCGCAGATCGAAGAAGATATCGAGGAAGTGCGATGGATGACGCGGCAAGAAGTGGATCGGATCAAAGGGAAGACCTATCCTTCTTTGGTGAAGGTTCTTGAAACGTGGGATCGAATGCAACCGGGCACTGACAACTGACAGCTTCAGCCCTCACTCATCCCAAACCTTTATCCTCCCTTCCTTCTCCATCTGCACTTTCGCACGGTAAAAGATGGCGGCCATACCCGCACTTGGTGCCGGCGCCGGTGAATGTGTGAGCACGCCATCCTGCATGATGAAGAAGGCCGGCAGCGATCGTATCCGCAGATCATCGCGCAAACGTTGTTCAGCTTCAGCATGTAGCCAGCGGATCTTCTGCGGCCTTCCCTGAACATATCTCTGAAGATCGGTCAATGCAGTGTCCAATGAGATCGCTACGATCGGGATCACCCCGTCATATTCTTCGGAAAGTCTTTCCAAAGCGGCGATCTCGAGCTGGCAATACGTACACCAACTTGCGGTCACAGCGATCACCAATGGTCCTTTGGAAAATCCAGATGTATCGATCGGATCGCCTTTCAGGTCTTCCAGCTTCATCGGAGGCAATTTGCTTCCAGGTCGCATCGCGGTAAGATCCCATAACATGTTCGTTGCGATCCGCTGGTGCGCTGGTGTCACCGATCGCGAAGCAACTTCCTGAAGCATCTTTCGCGCCGCATCCTTGCGTATGAACCGATCGTTGTAGTGAACGTAAAGCTGATCCAACATCACCAATTCGCGTAAGACCGGATCGTCCTTCAAGAAGTCGTTGATGGACATCAATGCTTGTAAACTGTCCATCGAAGCGGAGTTCATCGCACCATCGAACCGTGTTTTGTGCATGGCCGCCAGCATCGCGAAATGGCCTTCGAAGAACGATCGGACGGATCGCACATATTCCGGAACATCGTGTTGCACCAGCCGATCCTTCAAGTACTTCTCCCACCATTGCCGATCGTCCGTTCGCGGTCCCAGCTCCAGACCGGCGATGCTGTATTCCAGATAACTCTTGAACCACGGATCGTCCACTTCGGCATAGAACCGCTGCAGTTTCGTGGCGAACGTATCGATCCGTGCCTTGCTCCATTTCGGATCGAGAAAGATCGTCGGCGGCCGTTGCGTCGTTTCGGCCGGTTCGCGCACACCTTCCTGTCGAACACGCTCCACCGCACGCATGCCCGCCGCTTCGTCCGTGGCCAGATCCTCCGCCACAAATGCATCGATCCGTTCGTTCAGATCGGTCACCAGCGCATTGATGTCCAGCGGCGATATTTCTGTGAATTCCAACGGCACGCGCGTGGTCATGTTGAAACTGCGCGCAGTTCCTGCATCAGCTTTGGGGAAGATGATGTTCAACTCGCTACCATCGCGCACGTACAGATCACCGATCGCTTCACCTATCCGCAATTGCATCTTTTGTGTGCCTTCCACTTCACCACGCAACACGACCGTATCGGAAACAGGTTCCTGCGCCAGCCTGAGGGTGCGCAGGGTGAACAGATCGTCATACCGCGAGAGCACCACCATCTTACCGGCGTATGCAGGCGCGGTCAGTCGTATGATGAATTCGCCCGCATGCACCAACGACGCAGCCAGCATAAAGCCGATCAGGATCAGAGATCTCATCTATCGTCCGCGAAGGTCCATAGGCACCAACGCACTTACATCGGCCTTATTGGCGATCAACTCACGCACGATCGTGCTGCTGATGTGTGCATGTTCGGGCGCGCTGGGCAGAAAGATCGTCTCCACGCCGGTCATCTGCCGGTTCATCAGCGCAATGCTGCGTTCATAGCCATGATCCGTGCTGTTGCGCAGGCCGCGAATGAGGAACGTGGCACCCACGCGTTTGCACAGATCCACCGTAAGTCCTTCGAAGAGCATCGCCTCTACGCGGTTCTCGCCGGGGAAAGCTTCGCGGATCCAGCGCAAGCGTTCCTCGGGTTCGAACATCGATCGCTTGGTGTTGTTCACGCCCATGCCAACGATGATCTTTTCGAACAGCGGCAACGCACGCTCAACGATGCTCACATGCCCGATCGTGATCGGATCGAAGCTGCCGGGGAAAACAGCGATGGGTCGGCTCATGGGGTGAAATTAGGTGGTACGTTGAATGTTGCAGGTTGAGGCAGTTGGTTGAAGGTTGTAGATTGAGGTAGTTGAGGATTGAAGAGGTTGGGCGCGTGCAGGCACCGGGCTATCCGCTGTACTCCTCGCCGGCCAAAAGCGCCGGCTGTGGGGTGCCGCTCCTATCCCTCGCGCAAGATCCGGCCGGGCAGGATGTACCACGGTCTTGCAACATGTTGTGATCCGGGCAGGATGTTCGCGTAAGGGATCGTACCGGAAAGCCCGGGCCGCAGGGAGGACTTGCAGGGGAGAGCCCGGCCGTTCATGGGCATGAGGAACGAATGCGCATGAAGGGGTACGCCACCATTCACCATTTCACCATTCACCATTCACCATTCACCTTTTCACTTTTCACTTTTCACCTTTCACCTTTCATGACACTCACTCCTCATCCCCCCAGAATCTTCCATGGAAATTCAACAGATAAAGCTTCCGGCTCGCACGTGTGATGGCGGTGTACAACCAGCGCACATACTCGCGATCTATCATCTCTTCAGTTACATAGCCTTGGTCCACAAAGACCGTGTTCCACTGCCCGCCCTGGGCCTTGTGCGCAGTGACCGCGTAGGCATACTTCACCTGCAACGCGTTCGCGTACGGATCTTCCTTCAGCATCTTGAAGCGCTGGCCCTTGGTAAAGGCATTGAAGGTCATGAGGACGTTGTTGGTGAATTCGCGCTGGCGATCGGCGGGCAACGCCGGTGAATTGGCGGCAAGCACATCGAGCATCACCTTCACTTCCAATTCGCGCTCTTCGATCCCGTTCCACCAACTTGCAGTGATGTTGCAGAAGCGCAGCCCGAATTTTTCCTCCACGTTACCAACGCGTTGCACTTCGATCGTTTCACCATTGGCGATCAATTCCGGCCGACCGTTCTGCCCCGCCCAGAAATAGTTGTTCTTCACCACCATCAATCGATCGCCGGCGCTCAATTCCTCTTCGTAACCGTGTATGCGTGTGCGCACCTGCATGCTGTACTCGTACGCGCGCTTGTTGCTGCGGCAGATCAGGCAGACCTCATCATCGCCGTCTCGGGAGTATGCGCTCTCCAGCGCGTCCTGCAGCTCATGTCCGGTTATGCGTTCCACATCCTTATAGCCACTGATGAATCTCGGCATCGGGTTCTCATCCTTCAAGATGGATCGCAATTCCGTTGCATTGATGAGGATACCGGAGCTTTCGGCCTGTCGCACCACTTCTGTGAGTTGTACCACACCGGCGGTGAGCCCCATCTCCTTGAGGTCCTTGGTCTCGAGCGCAGGGCTGTGATCGCTGCCCACCGGTGGCAACTGGGCGGGATCGCCGATCAGCAGCAGCTTGCAACCTTCAACAGAGAAAACATGCTCGAAAAGATCCGAGAGCAGATCACGCCGGCCGAACCCGCCTTCACCACCATCACGGCCGATCATGGATGCTTCATCCACAATGAAAAGGGCGCCTTTGTCCTTGTGCGCTGAAACGCTGGCACCAAAGCTGAATTCATCGTCTCCACTGATCCGGTAGATCCGCCGGTGGATCGTGCTGGCGA
>JAEZAU010000070.1 GCA_023430325.1 Bacteroidota bacterium
GCACCTGCCACAGCATATGATGGTGACCCTGCTCCAAGGCATAAGCCGCGCACGCCTTGAACAATTTCTCCCCCACGCCTTTCCCTCGCGCATGCTGAGTCACCACAATATCCTCCAGATAAAGGCATCTTCCCTTCCAGGTGGAATATCGCTCGTAGCAAATGGCCATCCCGACAATTCGATCATCCGATCTTCTGATCTTCTGATCATCTGATCGCATTTCGGCCACCCACCCCACCCATACCGGCTTCTCCCCGAAACCAGCCTCGCGCATATGATCCTCAGTCACGGTCACAGCTTTCGGTTCCCGCTCGAAGATGGCCAGTTCCCGTACAAGTTCCAGCATGCGGGGAACATCATCCGGCCCGGCCCTGCGAACGATCACTTCCATGCGCCGAAAGTAACGGCTGGCGTGAACTCCCGATATTTGCAACGATCATCGATCACAATTGTCCATGACCCGCATCACCACACTTGCCGAGTTCATCGTAGATCGCCAGGCCGAATTCAAGTATTCCACCGGTGAACTTTCTCGCTTGCTCACTGCGATCCGGCTGGCCGCCAAGTTCGTGAACCGTGAGGTGAACAAGGCAGGTCTGGTGGAGGACATCATCGGCGCGGCCGGCAATGAGAACGTGCAGGGCGAAGAGCAGCAGAAGCTCGATGTGGTGGCCAATAACCTCTTCATCAACGCCATGCGGAACCAGGGCGAATGTTGCGCCGTGGGCAGTGAGGAGAATGATGACATCATCATTTTCGACAACGAACTCTCCAAGAAGGGGAAGTATGTGATCATGATGGATCCGCTCGATGGATCGAGCAATATCGATGTCAATGTTTCCATCGGCACCATCTTCAGCATCTATCGCCGCCTCGATCCCAATACGCCGGTATCAAAGGCCGACTTCATGCAGCCTGGCAGCAAACAGGTGGCCGCAGGATATGTGATCTACGGCAGCAGCACCATGCTCGTGTATACGACAGGGCATGGCGTCAACGGCTTCACGCTCGATCCCAGTGTAGGCACCTTCTGTCTCAGCCATCCGCTCATGCGCACGCCGGAGCAAGGCAAGATTTACAGTGTGAATGAAGGCAACTACCTGGACTTCCGGCCCGAGGTCCGCAACTATATCGATCGGTGCCGCGATCGGCGCTTGAGCGCACGTTACATCGGCAGTCTGGTCGCCGATTTCCATCGCAATCTCCTCAAAGGTGGCATCTATCTCTATCCCGCCACCACCAAGGCTCCCAAGGGCAAACTGCGATTGCTGTATGAAGCGAATCCGCTTGCTTTCATCGTTGAACAGGCCGGTGGCATGGCCAGTGATGGCGATCGACGCATCCTGGATATCGTGCCCACTGAACTGCATCAACGTACGCCATTGTTCATCGGCAGCACGGCCATGGTGAAAGATGCGATCGGCGCTGAGAAAGTGCGGTGGCTGGCTGATCGGTGAAGTGTTCTTGGATCGAAGGTTTGGGCGTGCCGGTGTTGAATGCACACCGTCGCGCTATCCGCTGCAAGGCTTCGGCCGCCAAAGCGCGGCCTGCAGGCTTTCCGCTCCTATCGCTCACGCAGATCCCACCTAATGCTCCAGGATAAGCTTCGCCAGAAGTGCACGTACCCGCACGTGATCGCTGAAACTCGAAATGTGGTATTCCGTTCGTGCCGTGAAGTTGATCAGCACATCCAGATCATCCGTTACACCGAATGCCAGCGGCCTTCCGCCGGAAAATACCATTGCCAGGTGTTCCAGTTCCTTCAATTCACCGAACGTATGCCGGGATGGCTTGTAGGTCTTCATCGTTTCCGTCACGGTGGCCAGTTCCGATCCCTTCAACGTGGTGTATGGCGCATCCTCCCGGTGAAGCTTCCATACCATGGCATTCGCTTTTGCTGAAGAGATACTGCCTTCCCAACTCTTCTTATACACGTGAACACTATCGATCCGCTGCGCAGCCATCGAACCGGACATCAACATCCAAAAGGCTGCGAACACGTAAGGAGTGCGGACAAACATCCCTCAAAGACTGTTGAATGCGGTGACTGCACAAAGGAACATCGATCGCCGTTTACTTTTGGGGACTAACCTCATGCATCATTTCCAGAACGATCTCGATTTCGCGCAAGCGCAGGATAAAACCGATCCATTGCATGCCTTCCGCGATGAATTCCATTTTCCACAGCACGAGGGAAGACCCGTGATCTATTTCACCGGCAACTCGCTCGGTCTTCAGCCCAAAGCCGCTGCAGCCGCATTGCAACAGGAACTGGATGATTGGGCGCGGCTTGGCGTGGAAGGCCATTTTCATGCGCAACATCCGTGGTACAGCTACCACGAAGAGCTCACCAACAGCACCGCGCGGCTCGTGGGCGCGAAGCCGGAGGAAGTGGTGGTGATGAACCAGCTCACCAGCAACCTGCATTTTCTCCTTGTGAGTTTTTTCCGGCCGGATGGAAAGCGCAGGAAGATCCTTACCGAACAGCGTCCTTTCCCCAGCGACACATACGCGTTCGCTTCTCAAATCAAGTTCCATGGCGGCGATCCCGATCGTGATCTGATCGAGATGCAGCCGCGTTCGGGCGAACACATTCTGCGTACGGAGGACATCGTTGCGAAGATCAAGGAGCTTGGCGAAGAGCTGGCGTTGGTCTGTTTCGGAGGTGTGAACTTCTATACCGGTCAGGCCTTCGACATGGAAGCGATCACCAAGGCCGCACATGATATCGGCGCGATCGCCGGATTCGATCTGGCTCATGCCGCGGGCAATCTCCACCTGCACCTGCACAATTGGAACGTGGACTTCGCGTGTTGGTGCAGCTACAAGTACCTCAACAGTGGTCCGGGCAGCGTGGCCGGAGCATTCGTCCACGAGCGGCACTTGCGTAGCGATCTTCCGCGCTTCGCGGGTTGGTGGGGGCACGACAAGAAGGAGCGTTTCAAGATGGATCGGGTATTCAAGCCGATGCCTACTGCCGAAGCGTGGCAGGTGAGCAATGCGCCGGTCTTCAGTATGGCCGTGCA
>JAEZAU010000084.1 GCA_023430325.1 Bacteroidota bacterium
CCATCGCACCAATGAGAGCGGTGATTTCCAGTTCAGGATACAGGGCAATGAGGAGTTCGAGGTCCACTTTGAGAAGGAGGGTTATTTCAGCCAGACCGTTCCGATCAGTACCAAAGGCATGAACGAAGGCATCATCGATCTGAACAAGGAGCGTGACCTGTCCTTTGAACCGATATCCATCGGCACCTCCATTCCTTTGAAGAACGTGCGTTTCGGTACCGGAAGGCCGAGTTTGGATGCGGCAGCGAAGGCCGAGCTTGACCTGGTGGTGGAAAGAATGCTGGTGAACCCTACGCTACGGATAGAGGTAGGTGTTCATTCCGATGCAAAAGGCAACGCCACCGAGAAGCTGAAGCAAACTCAAAAACAGGCGGACGTGATCGCGGAATACCTGATCAAGAACGGGGTACCGAAGGAACGGATAACCGCCCGGGGGCATGGTGGAACGATCCCGGTGAACCATTGCACCGAAGGCACGGAATGCAGCGAGGCGGAACACGCCATCAACCGACGCGCCGAATACAAGGTCACCGACATCAAACAGTGATGGACCGTGCCGGAAGTGCTTTCATCTTCCAGCCACGTGAACTGATCTCCTGCAGCACGATAGGGAGCGCCACCTGCAACCGATCGGCGGCCTTCACACTATCGTGAAAGACGATGATGGAACCAGGCCGCATGTTCTGTGTAACGTTACGGCTGCATTGCAACCCATCGATCAGCGGATCGAAATCAGCACTGAGCACTTCCCACATCACCACCTTGAAACGTTTTTCCACGGCCCGCGCCTGTTCACGTGTGATCCTTCCATAAGGTGGCCTGAACAGATCGCTGCGTGTGATTCGCTGGCATCGCAGTATGTTGCGTAGATAGGTGAACAGCGGAGTGTTCCACCCGTTCAAGTGATCGTATGTATGATTGCCAACGGCGTGACCCTCATCAATGATCCGCTGGAAGATCTCCGGTTCTGCTTCGGCATTCCGTCCCAGGCAGAAGAATGTCGCCTCGGCCTTACTCTCCTTCAACCGATCGAGCACCCATGGAGTGATCTCAGGGATCGGTCCATCATCGAAAGTGAGATAGACCGTATCGACTGAGCCAGGCACGTTCCACACCAGATCTTTGAAGAGCGGCTTCAGAAGATCGGGTGTGCGCACCAGGTACATGGTCCCTCTGGATGCCTAGAATCGCATGCGGGAGACCCGGCGTTGCTCCATCTCCAATTCCTGCATCTTGGCATCATAGGCCGCCTCGATCTGTTGGAATCGTTCATCCAGTCCTCTGCCGAATTCAGGGTCGTGTTTCCCAGCGACCGAGTTCAACCGGGCCATGACCGCGTGTGCAATGGCCACATCATTATCCACCTTTTCCAGGAACTGTGGCTCCAGGCTCATGTACCAGTTGAAGTTCTCCTCGGTTATCTGGAAGAGGCGTTCGCATAATCTGTTGCCCATCTCCACATCGCCTGCGGCGTAGAATGCCTCGATCGTAGGCACCATGATGCGATCATATGGCACGTTGTGTTCCGGCATTTTTTCGATCGATAGGTCAAGTACTTTCTTCGCATCCTCCTTGCGGCCCTCCTTGATCAATTGATCGGCCAGGCTGCTCAACTGCAGACGAAGGTTGGTGGTCATGCGCAGGATGTTCTCATCGAGGTAGATCTCCTTGTCGGTATCCATGTTGCCCCACAGGAATTTGTTCATCACGTTGTCATACATGATATCCGTGGCCACACGACCATTCTCATTGGGCTTGCGATTGGGCGAATACACGGGCACCAGGCGGTATGTGAGGCCTTCAAGCTGGAAATAGTCCTGCAGGTTGATGTAACTGTCCGGGCCGGTGGTCACCGCGAAATAGATCGGGCGCTGCCAGTTGAAATTAGCGAGCAGGTCCATTACCATCAGATGGTTCTTCAACATGTACGATCTATCGATCTGCCAGTCCACCGACTTGCGCCAGCCCGTATCACCTGGTACCAGCGTACCACTGCCGAAAACTGCAGCACTATCGGCGGGCAGCGAGAAGCGTTTGGTCGGGAAATAGGCGTCCTTGCCATCCCGCGCGAAAAGCGATTGAAGATTCTTATCGTTGGTGACAAAGGCCATCATCTCGCGTATATCGCGGTACTGCTCCTTGTTGCCTTGCGGAATGAGCGCCACCACATCCCGTGTGCCCTGCCTGTATTTCTCGGGTGCCATCTTTATCGGTAGCGGATCGCTCTCATAAGCACGCCGGCGCATCTGGTCCGCGTACCAATCGGTGTTCAACAGGCTGAGGTTGACCACACGCACATCTGTGCGGATGCCTTCCACTTCCTGTGCGTACCAGAGCGGGAAGGTGTCATTATCGCCATTGGTGAAGAGGATCGCGTTCGGTGCGCAGCTCTCCAGATAGTCATGGGCAACATCCCTCGCCGGGGTACGATCGCTCCGATCATGATCATCCCATCCTTCGGCGACCATCACTGCGGGAGCGGCCAGGCCCACGATCGTAGCAAGCGAGGCCACTGCGGTATCGTTCTTCAAGGTACGGCCCATGGTGTTGAACAGCAGCAGTGCTGCCCCACCGATGGCACCCATGTAGATCAACATGAGCGAAATGGAATGATCGGGAACGGCATCGATCGCTTCGAGGCCATACTTCACGATGCCCAGTACGAGCACACCACCCACGGCATACAGGATCTCCTTCCGATCGATGGACCGTGCCGCATCATAGAGAGCGAATACGCCAAGGCCGATCCAGATCGCGAAGGCATAGAAGGATCCAACGTACGCATAATCACGTTCACGTGGCTGATACGGCGTCTGGTTCAGATAGATCACGATCGCCAGACCTGTGAAGAAGAAGAGCAGCATCACCACGATCCAATCACGGGTATGGCGCATCAACTGGTAAACAAGGCCTATGATACCCATCAACAACGGCAGCATGAAGAACTTGTTGAAGCCCTTGTTCGCTGACATACTCGGCGGCAGTGTCTCCCGGTTGCCGAGGCGCTGGCCATCGATGGCGCTGAATCCGGTGACCCAATTACCATCGGTGATATTTCCGTGCCCCTGGATGTCGTTCTGGCGACCCACGAAATTCCAAAGGAAATAGCGCCAGTACATCCAGTTCACCTGGTAGGAGAAGAAGAAATCGAGGTTCTCGCCGAATGTGGGTTTATAGATCACCGCAGGTTTTCCCTGCCGATCGGTGCCACGCAACGGAACACCCTTGAAATCGCTCCAATCCTTGTAGGCTTGCACGTGCGATGCCTGCGGGCTGTACATGCGGGGGAAGAACATGGTGAACTGTGGATCATAGACCGGCTCCACGCCTTTTCGCGGATCGGTGATCACATAGGCATGGTCCACTTCGTGCCCTGGGTTCTCTTCCAGAAAATGCGCGGCGCTCCAGCGATCGTAGAAATCCTGCACCTTGCGGCCGTTCTTTTTCACCTGCCAGGTGGCGGTATATACGGGCGTTCCATCTTTGCGTTCATCGGTAGTAGGCGACTCCCAGAACTGGCCGATCAACAGTGGCCTGTCCCCATACTGCTCGCGGTTGAGGTAACTGAGCAGATTGAAGACGTTCTCCGGATTGTTCTCATCGATCGGTGGGTTGGCTGTGCTGCGGATCACGATCATTGCATAAGTACTGTAACCCAGAAGGATCACGCTCACACCAAGGATCACCGTGTTCCAGAGAACACGACCGGTCCTTTGGGTCCACATCAACAGATAGACCAGCCCACCGATAAGCAGGATGGCATAAACGATGTTCCCGGTATTGAACGGCAGGCCGAAGTCGTTCACGAACAAGAGCTCGAACCAGCCCGCCACCTTGGCCACACCGGGAATGATGATGCTCTGGATCGTCCCCAGAACCAGCGCACTGACGATCATGGCATAGAGAACACCTTTGGCCGAGGTCTCATAATTCCTGAAGTAATAGACCATGGCTATCGCTGGAATACAGAGCAAGGCAAGCAATTGAACGCCGATACCCAGGCCCAGCAGATAACAGATGAGAATGAGCCAGCGATTGTTCTGCACCTTGTTCTCTTCGGTCTCCCACTTCAGAATGCACCAGAAAGTGGCAGCGGTGAACAATGATGACATGCTGTAGACCTCGGCCTCCACGGCACTGAACCAGAAACTATCGCTCCATGTGTAGGCCAGCGCGCCAACAAGACCGCTGCCGAGCGTGGCCACAATGCCGCCGGTAGTAACGGGATCTCCGTTACGCATGGCCAGTTTAAGTGCCAGGTGGGTGATGGTCCAGAAAAGGAAGAGGATGGTGAAAGCGCTCACCAGCGCGCTCAATCCGTTTATCGCAATGGGTACGTGCTCCGGGGAGACGAATGCAGAAGCGATGCGCGCCACGATCATATAGAACGGGGCCCCCGGCGGGTGGCCGACCTGCAACTTGTTGGCCGTTGCCAGAAATTCACCCGCATCCCAAAAACTGGCCGTAGGCTCAATGGTGGAGAAGTACGTCCAGGCGGCGATCAAGAAGACGAGCCAGCCTGTGATGAGGTTCCACTTCTTGAAATTGTCGTGAGCACTGCTTAAGGTGATGTTTTCCACTGGCGGATGGATCTGGTGCAATGGGCGCGAAAATACCGGAATACTTCAGGTGGGCAGGGATAGTTGTAAGGATCTATGGGCCGTATTACTTTTGCGCCTCCCCAAAAGGGGGTACTGACCGATGGTGTAACTGGCAACACGTCTGATTTTGGTTCAGAAGAGTCCAGGTTCGAGCCCTGGTCGGTCAACGGAAAAGGGGCGGCTCAACAGCCGCCCCTTTGCTTTTTCCTCCTTACGGCAGGATCACTCGACCACGAAACGCACGACCTCCTCCGTTCCCTCCCGATCCAGCCTTACGAAATACATTCCGCTCCGAAGACCGTCCACCGGGATCTCGATCCGATGTTCACCTGTTGCGAGCATTCCTTCGTAGAAGACAGATAGTTCCCGGCCAAGAACATCGTGCAACACCAGCTTCGTTCGTTGTGAAGCATCCATGTGCAGGATCAGTGATGCATTGTCTGCCACCGGGTTGGGTAACACCATCATGTCTTCGCTCCCGGAAAGTTCGATCGGTCCAATGCCCACGGGCATTCCGTTCAGGTTGATGTCATCGATGTACAGGTTGTTCCCTCCGTCACTTTGGAACCAGAACTTGAACCGGAAGTTCTCCAGGAAATAGTCTGCCGGAATGTTGTCCACCACCGCATATCCCCATTGCGATTCATCTGTGGGAACGAAGACGGAATTGGTGGTATTGGAAGTTGGCAGGTCTGTGGAACCACGCAATTGCTTCCGAAGGGACCATACACCACCGCAATTCGGTGTCACATACACGCGCAGCCGGTCATCGTTATCCGCGGTGCGCTTTGCGAAGGCGTAGCGGAAGCTGATGGTGATGTTCTGCACTTCGCTCATATCATAAGTGGTGCTCACAAGCTCATCGATCTGCTGGAAGGTGTTCCCATTGTTGGTCAGTCGAACGCATCGATCTCCCGAAAACCCGGTGGCATTGGTGATGACAAAACCATTTCCACCATTGGGGTCCCGCACAGTCCATCGATCTCCGTTCAACGATGAAAGCTCCTCGAACCCTTCAAAGAACGGAGCTTCATGGCCGGGTACAGGTAGTACGGTGACAAAATCCTGAGTAGTGGTGGTCAACGTGTTATTGCCATCAGAAACGGTCAAGGTTACCGGATAGGTCCCCGGTTCCGTATAGGTCACCACCGGGTTGGGAAGGGATGAACTTGAAGGTTCACCACCAGGGAAGTTCCATGTTCTTGAAGTGACATTGTGGAAGCTTTGGTCCTGGAAGGCGACAGACGCTCCTACACAGATAACTCCCCCATTGCCGGTGAATGTGGCCGCACAAAGAGCAGCTTCACCATCAACGCCTGCAGCCACCAGGTTCGATTGCTGCCACAATTGGTTGCGTTGGGAAATGCTGGAATTCAAGGCCGCCGTCATACGCGTGGCCTGTCCCAGGGTGAACATTTTTCCGCAGTAGGAATATTCCATGTAGTTCTCCACATTGTCCACACCGCCACCGCAGGTATTGCCATTCACGTTGCAGGCGGTCCAGCCGATGGTGTTCGGTGTGTCGTTCACATTGTCATCATCATTGCAGTTCTCAGGAACGCCCGGTTCGTTGCTGTTGCCCCAGGTATGCGCCAGATTTATCCAGTGGCCTACTTCATGTGTAAGCGTGTGCGAACGGTAGGGGGAACTGGTACCAATGCTTCCGGTATATGTATGTAAAAGCACAATGCCATCACCAGTTGGGAAATTGGTGACGCTGCCCGGGCGGTAAGTATAACCGGCCGCACCGTTCGCCGAAGCCGCCACCCACACGTTCAGGTATTTGTTCCTCGGCCATTGGATGAGGTCCTTCATGCTCTGGTCACCGACATTTGTGAGCGAGGAGACCGTGCGGGTGATGCCGCTATGGCAATTGCCTTGCGGATCCCTTGTCGCCAGGCGGAATTCGATACGGGTATCAGCGACGATATCGATGAAAGCGTCATTCACTGTTTCCCAATTGTCATTCAACCGGCGCATGTCCTCGTTCAACACCCGCACGGCATCG
Source organism: Bacteroidota bacterium (assembly GCA_023430325.1). GTDB lineage: Bacteria > Bacteroidota > Bacteroidia > Flavobacteriales_F > PHOS-HE28 > PHOS-HE28. Next base: position 6,610 of record JAEZAU010000084.1, read on the forward strand.
TAGACCTGATCGTTGCTGATGTTCTCTGGCCCGTTGTTGTGAATGATGTGGAAGACCACCGGGATGATGTAGTCCGGATCGTCACGATCGGCGGCGGATAACTGGAATGACGCCGTGAACTCCTCCAACTCCGCTTCGGCAGCACGCATCTGCTCGATCAGAACTGGATCATCATGGTGCAATTGCCGTAATAGTTGTTCATCGTTATGCTTGCAGGGAAGCACTTCTTCCTGCTGAGCGAGGGCAACAGAGCTGATGGCCAGGGCGGCCATTAGGAGGGAAATTCTGGTCATTCGAGGTCCTTGGTCCTTGAGGGATCTCGAATTTACGAATTTTCAACCATTCGTGAACGGACCATCACATTCCAGAATGCGATCCTTCTTGGGTTCTTGCGCGTAGCTCAAGGCTGGCTTGGCGGCGCCGCGGGCTCTTTTCCAATTGTCACGGCAAGCATCACTTCATGTGTTCCCGTACTATAATTCCGCAGGTTGGAAGTGATGATGTCATAGGAATAGCCGAACTGGAAGGTCTCCTTCAGCCAATAACCAACCATGGCGCACCAGGCATCGTTGGTACGGTAGGAGACCCCGGCCCAGACCGTGTTCCGATAGCGCACCGTGGCAGTAAGGTCCAGTTTGGGCGGAACGGGATCCACGTATTTCACCAGGAACGATGGGTCGATACGCCAGTCATCATCGATCTGCCAGCGATAGCCTCCCATGGCGAAATAGTGGTCCTCCATGCGGCTCAACGTCTCTTCTTCATTCAGGAAATACAATTTGTTGCGCAGGAGTTGCGGAGCCGTGGCACCGAACCAGAACCGATCGTGGTAGAGCAGGAAACCGAATTTGGCATCGGGAACGGTCTGGCCTCGAAGCTGCTGGTCCATTACGGGATCACCGGGATCATGCAGCTGGATCTTCGATCCATCGATCAGGAATTGCAGCAATCCCATGGAAAGTGATAGGGAAAGCTTCAATTGTTCATTCAATCGCAGATGATAAGCGTACGAAAGTTGGACTCCTGTGCGGCGCGATGGACCTACATGATCGGTGAAGAGGTAACCGCCCACCCCCATCTTTTCACCCACCGGCGTTGTGCCGCTCAGGGTGAAAGTGCGCGGCGCATCCTGAATGCCCACCCATTGGTAGCGGTGTCCGCTGCGCAGTTCAAAGAACGGCCTGCTACCGGCGATCGCCGGATTGAAGACATAGTCATTGAACTGGTATTGTGTGAGCTGTGGCAGTTGCTGGCCGTAAAGGACCGGCCATGGCCCGATCAGCAACAGGAAGAGGATGGATCGAAAGTTCTTCATGGCTTTAGCGGATCACGGTGAGCGGGCCGGTGAACGGTTCAGGGAACTCTGCGGAATTGAGCTCCACCACATAGTAATAGGTACCCACGGGAACAAAGCCACCGCTATAGCGGCCATCCCACGGTTGCTTATAGCCCACGCTGCGGAAGAGCATCTCTCCCCAGCGGTTGTAGATCTCCACCTCGCATTCGGGGAACAGATCGATGTTGTCAATTACCCAGCCATCGTTCCAGCCATCGCCGTTCGGCGTGAATCCTGAGGGGATGACGATATCAGGCACTACGGTCACGAGCACCGAATCAATGTTCTGGCAACCGTTCGGTGCGGTCACCATCACCTGCAACCATGTGGTGATGCCTGGATCGGCGATGGGGTTGAACGCACTGGCATCGCTCAGCACGGAATCCGGTGACCAGACCACCGTTGAGTTGGGTGGAGCCGTCGGTGAACCGCCGATCGTTACAGATCCACTTACAAAGATCGTCTGGTCCGGCCCTGCATCGGCGATCGGTGTTTCGTTCACCGTCACCATCACCTGGTCCGTGGCACTGCAGGGACCATCGCTCGCGGTAAGCGTGAAAATGTGATCGCCGGGTTCCTGCACCAACACATCGATCGATAAATCCGTACCGATCACATTGCCGTCCTCATCGGTCCATTGATATGTGGTAGCACCCGTGCTTGCCGAACCATCCAAGTTGACCTGTCCTGCACAGATCACTTGATCCTCACCTGCATTTGCAGATACTGGAGAAAGCGCACCGACATCCACGGTGGTGGAAGAGGAACATCCGTTGGCATCAGTGACCGTGACAGTGTAGCTGCCAGGTGCGAGTGCGGTGATGTCCTCATCTGTTGAATTGAAGCCGTTGGGGCCGATCCATGAGAGTGAATTCGGTGCGGTGCCACCACTTACTGAGATCGAGATCGATCCGTCCAGCGCTGTGGAACAACTTGCATCAACGATCCCATCCACGTTCACCGACAACTCCGCAGGTGCATCGATCGTGTAAGTGAACACAGTATCGCATCCAGCTTGATCGGAGATCGTGAGCGAGTAGCTACCAGCGCACAACCCGGCCGCCGAATTCGTGCCCTGGCCGCTTCCTGGTTCCGGCGACCAGGAGTAGCTGAGCGTACCGACACCACCTGTCGCTGTAACGGTGATCGATCCATCGCAATCACTCGCGCATTGAACATCGTTCACCTCGGCGGCCGCATCCATCGGTGCGAATGGATCGATGGTGAACGCATACGTTGTATCACATCCTGCCTGATCGGTGATCGTCACATTCCATTGACCAGCACAGAGTTGGGATGCGACGTTCGATCCCTGTCCGGCTCCCGGTCCGGGCGACCACAGGTAAGTGAATCCGCCTGCGCCACCGCCTGCATTCACCGTAGCGGATCCATCGCAAGGACCGTTGCATGTTTCACCGGTGATCTGGAGTCCCGCATCGATGGCTGATGGTTCATCGATCGTGAACGCCACATCCACGGAACAGCCGTTCGCATCCGTCACGTTCACGATATAATTCCCTGCGCATAGACCATCGATCGTTGTGGAGTCCTGACCGATCGCCCCTTGTGGACCGGTCCATGTAACGGTATATGGCGAAGCACCTCCCGAAATGTTCGCAGTCGCGGATCCATCACAATCGCCGAAACAGGAAATGTCCGCTGCATCAACATCCACTATCAGGATCTGCGGCTCTTCGAGCTCGATGACGTAATTGTTCTGGCAACCGTTATCATCGGTGATGGAGATCGAATAGGTGCCGGCACACAGATCGCTGGCTGTGGATACACCCTGCCCGCCAGGTGGCTCGGGAGACCATACGATCGTATATGGCGGCGCACCACCGCTCATGGCGATATCGATCACCCCATCGCAGGCGCTGTTGCACGTGATCGGCGTCACCGTGATGTTCGCGGAAAGGATCTCAGGCTCAACGATCGAGAAAGGCACATCCACGGAACAACCAAGACTGTCGGTGATCGTAAGCACATGATCCTGTGCGCAGAGACCACTCACGGTTGTTGTTCCCTGCCCAGTCGCAGGTTCGGGTTGCCAGTTCAAAGAATAAGGCGGTGTGCCGCCGGAAGGTGTCACCGTTGCGGTCCCGTCGCATTCGCCGAAACAACTGACATCAGTCAAGCTCAGATCGGCTTGGATGGGCTGAGGATCGGCCACGGATGCCGTATCGATAGTAACACAGCCTGAGGCATTGGTCACCATGACCAGATAATCACCCGCGCAAAGTGCACCGATCGAATCCACTCCTGCTGCGATCGATGTACCTGTCATGTTGAACCATTCAACACTGCAAGGCGCAAATGCACACACAAGGTCCACGCTCACACTGCCGTCGCAGGCTTCTGCGCAGGTCGTGGTCCCGTCATTGATGGTGACGATCTCACCATCGATGTCACTCACCGGCACGAGCAATGAGGAAGTACAACCCGCAGCATCGATAACTTCCACCGTGTACAGACCCGCGCACAAGCCGTTCAATTGCGCATCGGTGCCGAAGAGGTTTCCTCCGGAGTTCCAGGAATAGGAGTAAGCAGGTGATCCACCGGAAACAGCGACGCTCACACCACCGATACAAAGACCGCATTCACTAGGCGTGTTGCTACCGGTCAACACCAACGGTTCGGGTTCATCCACGGACCATGATGCGGTGGCGGTACAGCCGTTCGAGTCGGTGACAGTGAGATCATATGTCCCTGTGCATAATGCCGAGGCCACATCGGTTCCATCGCCAGTGACGTCGGGCGTCCAGTCGTACGTATAAGGTCCCGATCCGCCAGAAACAATGGTGGTTATGGATCCATTGCAATCGCCGCCGCAACCGGGGGACATGATGTTCGCATCGATCGTGACCGGCAGTGGATCGATGATCTCGATGGTGATGATCGTATCACATCCGGCCGCATCGGCGATCAAGAGGTCATATGCTCCAGCACAGAGTCCTGCGACCGTGTTGGTGCCTTGTCCCGATCCAGGTTCGGGAGACCACGTGAAAATGTATGGCCCTACGCCTCCGGAAGCAACTACTTCCGCGGAAGCATCGCATGCTGCGGCACAGCTCGCGGAAGTGATCGAGAACGATGCGGTGATCACTGTGGAAGGCAGGATCTCGACCTCTGCAACGCTAGAACAGCCGCTTCCATTGGTCACTTCTACGAAATACATTCCCACACAGAGATCATCGATCTGCAGCACGTTCTGCCCAATGATCGCTCCCGTTTGATCTGACCATGTTGTTGAGCACGGCGGATCGGAACACGTGAACGTCACTCCCGCGCTTCCATCACAATCATCTGCGCAGCTTACGCTCCCATGGATCGGCGTGAGCGATTCGGAATTGCTATCCGGTACAACAAGGCTGGTGCTGGCGGAACATCCATTCGCATCCGTTACGATCACCTGGTAGAGGCCGCCACAGATACCGGTTAGGTCGGTACCCGTACCCACGTTCACACCTTGCTGTGTCCAGCTCACTTCGTACGGCGCGGTGCCTCCGGAAACCGCGGCGGATGCTGAACCATCGCAATCCGGGCAATTGCTCTGCGTGCTCGTCACATCAATGACCAGCGTGGAAGGTGCGTCGATGGCGAAGGTCTGGGTCACTGTGCAACCGTTCGCATCGGACACGAGCAGCGTATAGGATCCCGCACAAAGATCCGTGACAGCTCCATCCGGCGCTGAGATCAATGATGGCGACCAAATGATGGTGTACGGCGCAGTACCACCACTCACGTTCGGATCGATGGCACCGTTGCAATCAGCCGAACATGAAATGTTCGCAAGTACGGGGTCAAGAGCGAGTGGCGCCGGTGCAGTGATATCGATCGAAACAAGGCTCACACAACCAGCACCATCGGTGATCGTTACGGAATATGTTTCGGCACACAGTCCTGTCGCTATAGCCGTTCCCTGTCCCGTTGCGGGCGCTGGATCCCACACGATCGCATAAGGAAGTTGGCCACCAGCGATCGCCAGCGAAGCAGTGGCATCGCAGGCTCCGTCGCAACTTGCCGAAGTAGTGGTCATTGTGATCGCAGGTTCCGCAGGAGCGATCACGTTCACCTGCGCGATCGAGATGCATCCCGATGCATTGGTCACCGTTGCGAAATACGATCCCTCACACAAAGCTGTGACTGCAAGCCCTGTCTGACCGATCGGCACACCGCCGCCATCGGCCCATTCCACATTGCACGGTGGATCGGAACAGGTGAACGAGATCTCTGCGGTGCCATCACAAGATGTGGGACATGAGGTTGAGCCATCGATCGCAGTAAGTTCTTCGCCTTGCGGATCGATGACAGGAACACCGGTCGTGGTCGTGCATCCATTGGCATCTTCCACCGTTGCGCTGTACAAACCAGCACAGAGATCGGAGATGGTATCTCCAACACCGATGATGGTGCCTGTACCATCCATCCATGTGACTTGATAGCCGGGTGTACCACCGCTCGCACTGGCTATCGCCGAGCCGATGCATGATGCACATTCACTCGGTGTGGTGACAACATCAAGTATCAATTCAGATGGCTTGAAGATCTCATGGGAGAAGATCGCATCACAACCATTCGCATCAATGATCTGGACCAATTGTGTTCCCATACAGAGTCCGGTGGCCGTCAAACTCAACTGCCCTTCCTGCGGCACAGGTGACCAGTACACTTCATACGGACCAACACCTCCTGAAGGTGAAACCGTGATCGACCCTGTGCATGCATCCCAACACACCGCATCGACCACGATCGCATTGTCCGCAAGAAGCTCCGGTGCATCGACCATTATGCTGTCGGTCATAACGCAGCCCGTCGCATCAGTGATCAATACCGATACCATTCCTGCGCAAAGACCAGATGCATTCGCGGTGCCCTGACCCGAAGCAGGCGCTGGTGACCAATCGAAGGTGTATGGCGCCATACCACCCAACGGTACTGCCGACACAGATCCATCACAAGAATCAGCGCAGGTGGCGGATGAAGAAGCAAGGTTCGCAGTTATACCGGTGAATGGATCTATCGTGAAAGCCAGGCTCTGTACGCAGCCATTCGCGTCCGTAACCTCAATTGAATAATTGCCTGCGCAAAGTCCACTCACCGATGTTGTACCCTGGCCGATCGGCGGAGCAGGCTGCCAATCGATTGTGTACGGGCCTGTACCTCCTGTCAAGGTCGCTGTGGCAGATCCGGTGCATGGGCCGCTGCAATCCTCCGCGGTAACTGCAATGCTTATATCGATCGGCGGTGGCGATTGTATGTTGAATGTGATCGTTGTGTCGCAGCCGCCTGCATCCGCTATCACGACCTGCCAGCTACCTACACAAAGACCACCGGCGCTACCAGTCCCCTGTCCCGATGCAGGTTCCGGCGTCCAGGTAAAGGAATAAGGCTCAATTCCGCCGGAAGGTGTCGCTGTCGCCGAGCCGGTGCAATCGCCTGCACACAGCGGAGCGGTCACCAGCATGTCCACTGCGATGGCCTGTTGGGGGAGTATTTCGAACGTAACCGTTGTATCACAACCGACAGCATCAACGATAGTTACGGACCAATTCCCTGCGCATAGGCCGGTCGCCATTCCGGTGCCCTGGCCAACTGGCGGCACAGGTGTCCACGTGAATGAATAAGGTGGTATTCCTCCTGTAGGTGCGACCGTGGCCGTTCCATCACAAGGACCAACACAACTTTCGTTCGTGGAACTTTCATTCGGCAACAGGACCTCCGGCTCCACAATATCGAACGTGATCACCGTATCGCAACCTGCCGCATCGGTGATCGAGACCTGCCAGGTGCCGGCGCATAGTGCCGCAACGTTCGGAGTGCCTTGACCAATTCCAGGTTCAGGGCTCCATATGTACGTATATGGTGTGGTTCCGCCGCTTACTTCAACATCGATCGATCCATCACAATCGCCATTGCAATCAGGAGCATCGATCGTGGAGGTGACGGACAGATCGACCGGTTGAACGATCGTCACATCGAACGTTCCCGTACATCCCGCAGCATCCGTCACAAGTACTGAATAGTCACCTGTACACAGTGATGTCACCGCAGGTGTTCCCTGCCCATCGATCGATCCGGGACTCCAGAAATAGGTATAGGGTGGCGTGCCGCCTTGCACAGCGATCGTTGCAGTTCCATCGCAACTACCTCCGCAACCTGCGGGAGTGGATTGCATGCTACTGGTGATCGGTGGTGGCGCAGTGATCGTGAAGGTCACCGTTGTATCGCAGCCGGACGCATCAGTGATGAGTACAGAATGATCACCTGCGCAAAGCGCTTCGGCCGACGCGGTTCCCTGTCCGATCGATGGCGCTGGTGACCATAAGTAGGTGTATGGCGCATTCCCACCGCTGACCACCACTTCGGCCGTTCCATCACAGGATGCGTCACAGGTCGGAGGTGCCGAGTTGCCGGTGAGAGAGAACGGCGGTGGCGCAACTATCGTAAAGGTCAATGTGGTATCGCAAGCGCCGGACGCAATGGTCACGGACCAGTTACCCGCGCAAAGTCCCGATGCCGATGCAGAGCCCTGTCCTACTGGAGGAACCGGGACCCAATCGTAAGTGAATAGACCATTTCCTCCGAAGGAGACCAACGATATGCTCGCATCACAATCATTGGCGCAGGTAACATCGATGATCGTTGATGTCACTGCGATCGGATCGGGTGCAGCGATGGTCACATCCAAGGTGGTGTCGCACCCTAGTGCATCGGTGATCGTAAGGGTATAGTCCTGTGGACAAAGACCGCCCGCGCTCGCGGTTCCCTGGCCACTTCCAGGTGCCGGCGACCATACGTAGGAATACGGCGCTGTTCCGCCTGAGATCGTGGCGGTCGCCGATCCATCACATTCGCCAGGACATGATGCTGGTAGAAGATCCATGGTGACCAGGATCGGATCCGCATCATCAATGGTGATATCCACCGTCTCTTCGCAACCGTTGGAATCGGTTATTTGCACGGAATATTGTCCAGGACAAAGACCACTGACATCAGCAGTACCCTGCCCCGATCCTGGTGCCGGGGACCATGAGTAAGTATAGCCGGGCGCACCTCCTGAAACAATAACATTTGCAGTTCCATCACAAGCCCCTGCACAGGTCACTGAGGTGTTGGTGGGTATCGCTTGAAGTGGCGGAGGTTCACTGATGTTGAAGTTTATCGTGGTGTCGCAGCCGTTCGCATCAACGATGAGCAATTCATGCGGACCAGCGCAGAAGCCGGTGGCCAAAGCTGTTCCTTGACCGGCTGCCGGCGCAGGTGACCAGGTGTACGAATAACCAGGCATACCACCGTTCACCGTTGCTGAGGCAGTACCATCGCACACGCCATTGCATGTGATATCCGTGAACGTGAATCCTGGATCGATGGGTGGCGGTTCATTGATCGTGAACGAAAGCGTGGTATCGCAACCGATCGCGTCCGTGATCGATACTGACCATGACCCTGCACAAAGTCCCGCGATGTTCGCGGTGCCCTGGCCGGTGGTTGGAGCAGGTGTCCATATATAGGTATAGGCCGGCGTTCCACCGCTTAGTTGAAGTGCGATAGTGCCGGTACATTCACCCGAACACAGAACATCCACCGTTTGCGACAGAACGGTGATCGGCGGCGGAGCATCAATGATGATGGTGAGTACGGTATCGCATCCGGTCGGTTGATCGGTCACGGTGACATCATAGGAGCCTTCGCATAATCCCATCACCGACGAAGTGCCCTGGCCCACGCCAGGCGCTGGCGACCACGAGTAAGTGAATGGCCCGGCACCCGTAGCTGATACGGAAGCCGATGCATCGCATGCACCAAAGCAACTTGCATTGGTGAAGGTCGTGGTCGCAGTGATCGGCGGTGGTTCTGCGATCACGAACGCCAGGGTGGTATCACATCCGTTGGCATCAACAAGCGTGACGCTCCAATTTCCTGCACAGAGGCCGCTGGCGGTGGTCGTTCCCTGGCCGGACGGAGGCGCCGGCGACCATGATACGGTCACATTTCCTGTGCCTCCCGAAGGTGCTACTGTCGCACTTCCATCACAGGTACCGAAACAACTTGTCGGCTCAACAGTAAGGTTCGGTTGTACTGGCTGAAGATCGAAGAAGAACGTTGTATCACGAATGCAGCCATTGTTGTCAGTTATCTGCAGCGTGTTCAGTCCTGCGCATAACTGGTTGAAGCTTGGCAATGTACCCGCGCCATTGTTCCAGTTGTAGGTATATGGGCTCACACCGCCGACGGCCAACGCCTGTCGGGAACCATCGCATACATCGGCGCAGGTGGGTGGGGTTCCTTGTCCGAAAAAGATGACACCCAATGGGCCGGGTTCTGAAACATTGACCGATGCCGGGCATGAGATCCCCTGGCCGAGATCGGTAACGATCACGATCTGCGGGCCGCCACAGGCTGTTGTCCAGGTCGCAGAGGAAGGTCCATTGTTCAACCATTGATAAGTGAAAGGACCCACACCCCCGTTCACCGATACGGTGACCGTTGCATTGCACGTACCACGGCAGCTGACGCCGTAACCATTGTAGTTCGTGGTGACTTGGGCATTGACGATGATCGGTGTCTGGCCAGGACCAGTGCCGCAAACGTTCACGTCCCGCGAGGGCCCACCGGAAGCCGGGATGTTCCATGCGCTTTGGAGGCCATCCACCACAAGGATCGAATTCCCAGGCTGGAAGAACGAGTTCAATTGGGCCTGCGGCGGTCGCTCCTGGAGCATCACCACCCCACCTCCGCCAATGAACGATCTCTCACGACGCCCTATGAACTCGATCCGCGAGGCCTGAAGTTTATTGGTATTGCCGATCAGAGTACCCTTCTTGAAGATCACGGCATTGCGAAGAACAAGATCGCTCGTCACGTTCCAGCTTCCATCACCATCAAGTATGAGCGTTGCATTCAGCGGGATGCCTTTCAGATCGAGATCATGACCACCGCGTGAGGCCAACAGGTGCGCCTGCCCATCATGCTCCCAATGCACATCACCGCTCAATCTCAAAGAGCCGGCAATGTTGATCTCTGCTGAACCGGTGATCATTGCACTTCCTGAGGTCGCTTCGATCACCAGATCACGGCACCAGGCCACGTCCTGCAGATTGATCACCGCATCATCTACAGCTGATATGATCACATTCTCGCCCGATCTGGGGACCCCTGCTCCGCCACGGCCGCCGGGGGAATCGCTCCATTTTTGTGGATCGTTCCAGCTGCCGCTGCCGCCTGTCCAGTACTTGTGCTGCGCCGATGCCATAAGGCAGACTGCCGACATGAGCAGTACCATGATCGGCCTGAGCGTTGGTGGTGTTCGCATGTCTTCTTTCCGATCTATTCGAATGCAGGACAACTGATCATTCGTCTGCCGTCACTTTCCTTTCCGCAGGGAGTGATCCCCAAAATGATCTCATGGGTATTGGAACTCACCGCCCGCAACCGCGACGTGGTGATGTCATAACTGTATCCGAGCTGGAACGATCCAAGAAATTTCAGCTTCAACATCAGGTTCAAGGCATCTCCACCCCGCAGGCCGACACCGATGGAGAGCGTCCTGTTCCATTCGGCCATTGCGTTGATATCGATCGCAAAGGGCGATGCTCCGGACCTCTTGATCAATGCCGAGGGAATGACGGCCATCTTCTGGCCGAGGATGAGACGGTGACCACCACTGATCATGAAATGCCGGGAAAGTCGTGCCTCTTCCCCAACGTCGCCGATCCGATTGGCGAGTGCATTGTGCAGGGACACCCCCGCCCAGCTTCTTTTATTGTACCACCAGATGCCGGGTGTGATATCGGGAACCACCAGGGAGGATGCGTTGCCCGCAAGAGCAGGATCGGTATAATCGATCGCGAATACGTTGCCCCGATCGAACTTCATCTGCTGAGCACCGGCAAATGCACCGAACGCGAGGTACGTGTCCTGCATCATCTGCAGGTGATATGCGTAGGCAAGAAGAAAGCGGGTATAACCCCAGTTGCCTGCGTTATCGGCTTCCACGAAAGCGCCTACTCCATGCTTGTTGCGGTTGAAGCCGCGCTTCTTGCCCAGTGTGCCATGAAGGCTTGCCCAGCCTGTGCGCGGGGCTCCATCGAAACCAACCCACTGCTGACGAACGCCCAAACGCACATCGATACAATCCCGGCTGCCTGCAACGGCAGGATTCACGCTGAAGTGATTGAACACGTACTGCGTGTACTGCGTCAGCTGTTGCGCATGCGCGAACGATGTGACCGAGATGATGAGCAGGCAGAGAGCGTATCGCCTGATCATCGGACAAGGGAGATGAAGCCCGCGTATGGTGGCGATCGCCCTTCGAGCTGGTTCAACTGGATGTGGAAATAATAGGTGGCATCGGGTAGCCTTTTGCCGTTCACCGTGCCATCCCATGGCTCACGATATCCCGTGCTGGAGTAGACCTTCTGTCCCCACCGATCGAAGATCTGGATCTCAGCACCAGGATAATCCTCAATGCCGATGATCTCCCAGAGATCGTTCTGACCATCGCCGTTCGGGCTGAACGTATTGGGTGTAAGGATACGTTCAACGATCTCTATGTTGATCTGATCGGTGTATGTGCAAGGGCCTACCTCATAGGTGACCGTGTATGTGATGGATTCTGCGGGTGAGGCGATCGGATCGGGAATGTTGGGATTGCTCAAACCTGCCGTGGGTGACCAGGTGTGGCCGGTTCCACCACTTACAAATAGTTGCACCTCCTCTCCCACGCCGATCACCGTATCGTTGGAAGCGATCACTTCCACACCCACCACATCAGCACCAGGACCTGAAAGCTCCATGCTGAAGTCGCACTGCGCTCCACCGGACGTACCAAGCTCACCGCCTACCAGGATCCAATATTGCGTGTTCGGTGCAAGTGCTGACGTTGTGAGCTGGAGGGAGGAAGCACCACTCGCGCAATTGGCCACCTGCATAAGGCTTGAACAATCAGCACCTCCGTACACCACGGCCATGAGCTCATCACCAAGACCGGGAACGGCCGCACATTCTATCGCATCGATCTGAAGGGTAACGATACCGCCCTGCCCGTTCGTGGTGAACTGGTACCACAAAAGGTTATCGAGCGAACTTCCCTGGCAGAAGATCGGCGACCCACCTGCTGCACCGGTGTTCGTGGTGGCCAGTGGCTGTTGCGCGCAGAGCAGGGCGGCCGTATTACAATCCGCCTGTGCTACTGCGATACCCGGCAACATCATCTGCCCAAGCAGGCAGAGCAAGAACAAGAACTTCCATGTAGACTTGGATCGCTGCACAATACACACGTAGGCACCCGAAAGGTAGTGCCATGGGAAACTGCAGGATGTCCGAAGTGCCGTGCTTTTTCACACACCGCGCTGTTGAGCGGCGCGTGGAGCGTAATGGGATGGTGACCCCACCAGGAGTCGAACCTGGATCAAGAGTTTAGGAAACTCCTATTCTATCCATTGAACTATGGGGTCCGGGAAGAACGGCCGCAAAGGTATGCAGCTACGGGCTAGATGCGCCGCGCACTGATCTTCAAGCGGCGGTGGAGCCAATGCTGCAAACGCTGGAATGCCCGCACATGGAGTTCCCGATCGGCGAAGACCCTGCGATCAAGCCAATGCTCGTAGAACTTGTCATCCACCGGGCCCACCAACGGGAATTGCACATCCTTCACCGGAAGACGCGCATTGATATCGTCATTATATGTGGTGTGCGTGGCGTTCTCATCAAAGCCGAGATTGGAGATGAGGTTCACGAAAGGGTGGAGAAAATCCATCTTCCGGTCCAGGCACAGATGCACGAATTGATAATCCCACGTATCCATTGAACCGCTCTTCACCGCATCGAACACGTACTTCATGTACTGTTGCGTGTTCGCACTTTTCACTGCCACACGATCGATGCTCTTCGGATCGCCGTTCCAGTTGGATATCTGCGGATCGTACTGATCCCAGACACGGCGCCACGTGGCCCAGCCCCAGATCATGGGATAAGAGATGCGGCCGAATTCGTTCGGGCTCCGCTTACTGTGCAATGGCCTGAAATCGGCCGCTATTCCGCCGACGCTTTTGTCGTTCTTGTACCGATCGAGCAACTCGTCGCAGAACGGGAAGAACGTAGGCGCAACCTTGCAATCATCTTCAATGATGATGCCTTGCTCCTCATTCTGGAAGAACCAGGTTATCGCACCGCTTACTGCCTGCTTGCAGCCCAGGTTACTCTCACGGAACAGCGTCTTCACCTCACAGGGCCAATCAACCCGCTGCAGCACTTCGGCACGCAGATCTTCGACCACTTGTTCTTCCCCTGTCTTATGCTGGCGCGGACCGTCCGATGCCACATAAAGCCTTGGCGGACGGGCGTTCCTGATGGTCTCAAAGACCTCCAACGTATTGTCCGGCCTGTTGAAGATCAAGAACAATACCGCATTCCTGCACCCCCTGCCGATCTGAGAACCGTTCCCTATTGCCATTGCTGATATGCCTGCAAAGATGAGGACATGAACAAGGCCATGGTACGATAGGGACTGAAGAAAGTTCCATATGCAGGCGGAAACTCCTTTCTTTTGAAGCTCATGCCGGCTTCTCGTTCGCGCCTGCTCATTGTGCTCCTCGCCCTGGTCTGTGCCTTCACATGGAACGCGTGGAACCTGCATGTCATGCGTCAGTTACCCGATCATCATGTCAGACTTCGCAACGATAGGACAGTGGCCACTGCGGATGATGTTTCTTACCTGAAACCCGCTGAAGATCTCCTGCGTGGATCGAATGGCGATCCGATCGAACCTTCATTGATCATCCGATCTCCCGGTTATGGCATCTGGTATTTCCTGTTCCGGATAGTGGCGGATCCACCTCTCGCGCTTTCATTGATCGCGATCCTGCAGGTGCTGCTCTTTGCTGCATCGGTAGGCATGTTGCATTTCTCATTGGAACGATCGGGTGTACCATTATCGATCACCAATTTTTTCTCCATCGCCTTTGCGATCCTCCCGACATTCCAGGGATTTCTGTTCTACACGCTCACCGAAGGCGTAACGCCTGCCTACATTCTTTTCTGTGTCTGCTCTGCGATCCTTTTCTCGATCGAAGGAAATAAGAGATGGCTCGCTCTCGGAACGATCGCGTGGTGCTTGTTGCTTTTGACACGACCGATCCTTGGCTGGGCGGGTCTTCCATTGTTACTGGTTGGTCGGACGCATCGAGGCAGCATTCGTTGGATGCCATGGATCGCTCCGATCCCATTGCTGATCTGGATGGGCCATGAAAGTTTGAAGAGCGGGTATCTCATCTCACCGCATCCTGTCTACCGGCCTGAAGCGATCAACGTCTATCGTCCACCGCACGCGGCTTTCTGGGATCTCGGAAAGAGTTGGGGCCTTACCGCCGTCCCGTTCCACAACCTGATGGAGCATGCTTTCCATACCGCGCTGATATGCGAGCCGATCGATGGTCTTGCGGAAGAATTCATCCAGAGCGCTCCGCCCGGGCATCTGTCCGGAACACAACAGACCGCGATCCGATCGGCATTCCGGCAATGGCAACAATTCACCTGTTCAACCCACGCGCCGATCCTGGCCCAAGGCACCCTTTTTCCTTCCACTTCTTTCAAGGAAGAACAACAGATCGTGAACGCGCTACGCGAATTGACATGGCAATACCGATCGGAGCATCCTGTGCAATACGCGCTCATCGTACCAATGCGCGTGGTGAAGCAAATGATCCTTCATTCGAACCTCAACTTGTACATGTTCCAACACACGTACCGTGGTGTCTGGTGGATGGAGAGTCTGCGCTGGATCTCGTTGATCGTTCACGTGGTCCTGTTGTCATCGATCTTCATCATTCCGTGGATGAAGATCCCGCGAGTGTTGCGCATCGCCGCATTTTTCGCGCTTCTTTATCTGATCTATCTCGCATTCATCCAACGCGGGATCGAGGAGCGATACACGCTTCCAGTGTTGCATCTTGCGATGTTGCTACTACCGTTCGGGCTCCAGCGTTACTTCGATCGAAGTACTACCGCACCTCCGCTCCCGCATCGATGATGTTCTTCGGCTGAACGAAGACCAATTTTCCTTCCTTGTCCTCGGCCATCAACACCATTCCCTGGCTTTCCACTCCACGCATCTTGCGCGGTTCAAGGTTCGCGACAAGGACCAGCTGCTGACCCGGAAGATCTTCCGGTGCATAATGCAACGCGATGCCACTGACAACGGTGCGGGGTGACGTTTCACCGATATCGATCGAAAGCTTCAACAACTTATCGGCCTTCGGGACACGTTCTGCTGTAACGATCGTTCCTACGCGCAGATCGAGTTTTGCAAAATCATCGAAATTGATGTTCGCCTTTGTCACAGGTGCTTCGATCTTCGATGCCGAACTGGTAGTTGCGGTCGTTGTCACAGGTTCGTTCGCTTTCAATAGATCGATCTCTTTTTGGATCTCTTCATCGGTGATCGGCCGGAATAGATGTTCGGCTCTTCCAAGTAATTGTCCCGGTGTAACCAGATCCTTCCGGAAGGCATCATCCCACGCAAGTCGATCCAATGAAAGCATGCGGCGCAGCTTTTCAGCAGTGAACGGTAGGAACGGTTCCAGTACGATGCTCAGCGTGGCGGCGATGTTCAATCCATTGTACAATACGGTGCGTGTGCGATCGGGATCGATCTTCTCCAATTTCCAAGGCTCCGTATCGGTCAAATACTTGTTTCCCGCGCGAGCCACGTTCATCGCACTGGCCAACGCATCGCGCAAGCGGAACGCATCGATCTGTCGCGCGATGTCCTCCACGCTTGCATGGATGGCGCTCCATGTGGAAAGATCCAACTCGTGCGTTCCTTCCACCGGATCGGGTGCCTTTCCATCATAGAACTTGTGGCATAGCACGAACACGCGCTGGACAAAATTTCCAATGATCGCTACGAGTTCGTTGTTGTTCTTCTCTTGAAAGTCCCTCCAGGTGAATTCGCTGTCCTTGTACTCCGGAATGATGGTACCGAGCGCATAACGCAACTCATCCTGGCGGCCGGGCCAACGCTCCAGATATTCATGCAGCCACACGGCCCAGTTGCGGCTTGTGCTGATCTTGCGCCCTTCGAGGTTCAGGAATTCGTTGGCCGGAACGTTCTGCGGAAGCACAAGACCGCCGTGCATCTTCAACAGGATCGGGAAGATGATGCAATGGAAAACGATGTTGTCCTTTCCGATGAACTGCACCAGACGTGTGTCCTCGCTCTTCCACCACTTCTGCCAATCCTGCTGATGATCCTCTGCCCATTGCCTGGTGGCACTGATGTAGCCGATCGGTGCATCCATCCATACATAGAGCACTTTCCCTTCAGCGTTGTTCAACGGTACCGGCACACCCCAATCCAGATCGCGTGTCATCGCGCGCGGACGAAGACCGTCCTTCAACCATGAGTTGCATTGACCAAGTACTTGTGGCTTCCATTCCTTCGGATCGTGATGCTGCGAACCATCCAGCTTTCCTGTATTGATCCATTCCTCCACCCATTGCTGACTTCGATCCATCGGCAGGTACCAATGCTTCGTTGGCCTCAGCACCGGCTTCGATCCGCTCAACGTGCTCCGCGGATCGATGAGGTCCTTCGGACTTAAGGCACTTCCACACTTCTCACATTGATCGCCATAGGCATCAGGATTCCCGCATTTGGGGCAGGTACCCATGATGTACCGATCGGCCAGGAATTGCTTCGCCTGTTCATCGAAATATTGCTGCTCTTCCTTCTCGATGAACGATCCATTCTCATGCAGCTTGAGGAAGAATTGCTGTGACGTCTCGCGGTGCAGGTCCGCGCTGGTACGGTGATAGATATCGAACCGGATCCCTAGATCCGTGAAAGATCTGCCCATCAACGCATGATACTTGTCCACGATCGCTCCCGGCGTTGTGCCTTCCTTCATCGCGCGAATGGTGATCGCCGCGCCATGCTCATCACTTCCACAAACGAAGAGCACTTCCCTTCCACGCTGTCTCAGGTTGCGCACATAGATATCCGCAGGCAGATACGCGCCCGCAATATGGCCTATGTGCAAAGGCCCGTTGGCATAAGGCAATGCGGCGGTAACAAGATGTCGCTTGGGCTCTGTTGAATTCACGCGGGTAAGCTGTGCGGTTGAGTTCGGCGCGCAAGTTAGCTTGGCACCCGCTAGCATGATCGCTCCCCCACCCCTGCGGCCCGGCGATACCATCGCGATCGTTCCCACCGCACGCGCCATTTCAGTGGAAGAACTGGAGGCCGGCATCGCACTTGCAAAAAGTTGGGGCTTGCTCGTGAAACTTGGGCAAGGTGTCGGATGCAAGCATTTCCAACAGGCCGGTACTGACATGGAACGTTTGGAAGATCTTCAGGCGGCGATCAATGATCCGGATGTGCGGGCGATCTGGTGTGCGCGCGGCGGCTATGGGACCATCAGGTTGTTGGACCGGATCGATCTTCGGCCATTGATGAGAGATCCGAAATGGATCGTGGGATTCAGCGATATCACGGCGTTACACAATACGCTGCACAACTTTGGTCTACGGTCCATCCATGCGCAAATGCCGTTCAACATCCAGGGCAAGTCCCCGGCGACGCAGGAAACGTTGAGACGTGCTTTGTTCGGCGAGCCTTTTTCGATCGAAATGAGTTCGATGGAGATCCATGGAATGGATCGGCAAGGCCAGGGAGAAGGGTTCTTGATCGGTGGAAACCTGTCGATCCTGAATGCACTCCGCGGAACACCGTACGACATCGATCCAACAGGTAAGATCCTGTTCCTGGAAGATCTGGATGAATTGCTCTATCACCTCGATCGAATGGTGCAGAATCTGCGTCTTGCAGGATGGTTCAAGGCCCTTGCAGGTCTGATCATCGGCGGCATGACCGAGATGCGCAACAAGAACGAGAACGATCCGTTCGGCATGAGCGCAGAAGAGATCATTTCCGATGCGATCGGCGAAGTGGCCTATCCCGTCTGCTTCGGTTTTCCGGCAGGTCACATCGATGACAACCGTGCCTTGATCCTCGGAGGCAAGGCCAGGCTCACGGTCGAAAAAGATCGCGTAGAGCTGCTCTATCTCGATCCGGCCTAATTCCGCTCGAAACGGTTGTAATCCGCAGGTATCTCGAAGAGCGCCTGTTTCTGTGCAGCCTTGGTGACCCGTGTCACCTCCAACCTGCTCACTTCGGCGCCATCGAGTTTCTGCTCGATCCCCAGCATGGGGAACACGCCTTTGGCGTCCTTTATCTTGAGGAAGAAGAGCGCCTGTTCATCCTTGCGGTTCAAAGTTTCCAGAAGTGGAATGAAGAAGTTGAACTCATCGGCCGCCACCCAATAGGTCATCTGCCGGTCCTCTTTTGGGCTTTTCACGGTCCACTTTTCGCACTTGTAGCCGGCGATATCCTTCAACTCGGTGGTCTTCTGCACCTGGGCCTCCACCTCCTTGGGAAGGCGCATGTTCGGCACATCCATGTACAGCTGACGTTCGGGGCTTATCGCTGTAACTGTCCGATCGCGAGTATCCACCAGCATGATGCCCTGGATCTCTCCGCGGGAGCTGATCTCCTCGATCCTGATCATATCGTTCTTCACGAAATACTTGTAATTGGTCACAACAGGTCCGGTCGTCTTGGTGAACTCGATCACGCCTTCAAAAGATTGAGCGTTCACCGTAGTGCACAGCATCACCGGCATCAATGCCGCGCTGGCCAGGAGTAGAAGTTTCGATCGCATCAGGTGGGGGTTTAGCTTCAAGAAGTCACCGTGTAAGGCCTTCGGATAACGGAAGTGGCGGAAAAGTCCTCAATTTTATGGCTTCAACGGTGAGCACGGCCAATGGTCGCGCACCTATTTTCAACGGATGGCAGAGCATAATGTTACAGGCTCCGAAGGCGAACGGCTTGCGGGCGAATTCCTTGAGCAACAGGGATATGAGGTGATGGAACGGAACTGGAGGCATGGCCGGCATGAGTTGGATATCGTGGCGCGGAAGGGACCAGAACTGGTCATCGTGGAGGTGAAGACCCGCTCCAGCAGCCAGTACGGCCAGCCATTGGAAGCCGTTAAGACCGGTAAAAGGAGCAAGCTGCTTCAAGCTGCGAATGCATATGTGCAAATGACCGGCTGCCAACTCGGCCTGCGATTCGATATCGTGAGTATCATCATGCATCCGAACAAGCCATATATCCATCACATTCCCGACGCGTTCTACCCCACAGCCAATGCGAGACCGTACTAACGAAAGAGGATCCGGCGGGCGCCGAAAAGGCCCGTCCTCCGGCAAGCGTCCGGCAAATGATCGCGCAGGATCACGTACCGGTAGTAAAGGAAGGGATGATGACCGTGGATCGGCCCGTGGAAAGAGCGAACGGCCTTCCAGAAGACGCCCTGGTCCATCAGGCGATCGGAATGAACAGCGGCAACCTTCTGATCGGGAATTCCGGGGATCGACTTCATCCAAAGGTCCATCGGAAAGAAGCTCCGATGATCGGGCAGAACGAACAGATCGGAAAAAACCTTTCGATCGCGAGCAACGTGGACCGGCAACATCCAGAGGCCCCTCCAAGAGCGGATATCCAAAGCGAGGAAGCGATCGACCCGAGCACTCAAGACCCTTTGATCGAGAAGAAGGCAGATCGATCACTTCAAAAAGACCATCGCAAAGAGGAACGAGCGATGGCGATACCAGATCGTCCCGTCCATCACGACCGTTCAAAAAGACCTCCGATCGGCCGTTCCGGAAGAATGCAGCACCGTTCCGAAGCAGGGCTGAAGGTGATGAACGGCCTTCCGGATCGAACGAATACCGGGACCGGTCCAGCAAAAGACCGATCGGCCGTGGGCCGGACCGTACCAGCAAGCGCGGAAAGAAGGCCGAAGAAGAAGCAGGATCGGACGGCACCATGCGCCTCAATCGCTACCTCGCCCATAGCGGCGTGGCCAGCAGACGTGAAGCCGATGACCTCATCAAGGCCGGTGTGGTGTCGGTGAACGGAAAGATCGTAACGGAGCTCGGCACCAAGGTGGGCCCGGGCGATCGCGTTCATTACGGCGGCCAGAAGCTCAGCGCCGAAACAAAGCGGTATGTCCTGGTGAACAAGCCGAAGGATTTCATCACCACTACCGATGATCCGCGTGATCGGCGCACGGTGATGGCCTTGATCGATGATGCCTGCAAGGAGCGCCTTTATCCCGTGGGCCGGTTGGATCGCAACACCACCGGCGTACTGCTCATGACCAATGATGGCGATCTGGCCAAGAAGCTCACCCACCCCAGCCACGGCGCTGAGAAGATCTACCATGTAACGCTGGACAAAAGCGTGGTGAAGGCCGATCTGGAACGCCTGGTGGAAGGCGTGGAATTGGAGGATGGCCTCGCCAGCGCCGATGAGGCCAATTACGTGGAAGGCTCCTCGCGCAAAGAGGTCGGCATCAAGCTGCACATCGGCCGCAATCGCGTGGTGCGCCGCATGTTCGCAACGCTCGGCTATGAGGTCATCAAGCTCGATCGTGTGGTCTTTGCAGGCCTCACGAAGAAGGATCTGCCACGCGGAAAATGGCGCCACCTTACCGAAAAGGAAGTGCTGTTCCTGAAGCGCCGTAAGTGATCACCTTTTTAGGGCGAATGCATTCCGACCGGCGCCGATCGGCGCCGATCGGAATGCACCGGGCTATCCACTGCAAGTCCTCCCTGCGGTCCGGGCTTTCCGTTGCTATCCCTTTCGCGAAATGCACGATCTCGTAAGGCCAAGTAACTTTGCATCATGTCACAGATCACGCAACGCCCGCCCGTATCGGTCTACGCCGAAATGACCCCCAACCCGGCGACCATGCGTTTCGTGAGCAGCCGAATGTTGCTGCCAGATGATCGCCTCCTCGAATTCCGATCACCCGAAGAGACCGAAAAAGTTTCGCCACTGGCCGAAAAGATCTTCAACCTTCCTTTCGTCACCGGTGTGTTCATCTCCAGCAATTTCATCACGGTCACCAAGAACGATATCGTTACCTGGGACCTTGTTCAGCTGGAATTGCGGGAATACATCCAGGAATTCATGAACGCCGATGGCCGTGTTGTTCTCGAGGATGCACCCGCACAGGCACTCGCCGATGCGAACGAACGCGCAAGCACGCATGCCGAAGCAAAAAGCGAAGATGACCGCAAGATCATAAAGGCATTGGAGGAATACATCACACCCGCAGTGGAGGCCGATGGCGGCCATATCGCCTTCCGGTCGTTCAATGAAGGTGTTGTCACCGTTTCGCTGCGCGGCGCATGCAGCGGTTGCCCCAGCAGCATGATCACCTTGAAACAAGGCATCGAGAATTTGCTGAAGCATGAAGTGCCCGGTGTGCGCGAAGTAGTGGCCGAAGAATTATAGAGCGTTCTATGTAGATCGCGCCGTCTCCGCATCTCATTGGAAACAACAGTCCAATGAGAACCATCCTTTCTTCCTTGTTGCTGCTTGTCGCGTCGGCGGCATTCAACCAAAGCCTCGGTGAGATCCGCGGCAGGGTGAGCGACCCTTCCGGTGAGCCGGTGCCCTTTGCTCACGTGATAACCACCGTTGCTGGTGACCTGCTTGGCACCACCACAGATGATGAGGGTAAATTCATACTGAAACCTTTGCCACCCGGCATCTACTCGGTGAAGGTCTCCAATGTAGGCTATGAACCACTTGAAATACTTGGTGTCGAAGTGATCGCAGATCGGGCAACATATCTGAACAAGATCCAACTCGTCGGTATCACGCTTGGACCGGTGGTGATACAAGGGTCCAGGTCCGAGCTTATCGAACGCCCGCTCATTGACATCGATGATCCTTCACGGATGACGTTGATCGCAAGTGAATTCAAGAACGATCCCACGCGCCGCGATCCGGTGAAATTCCTCGGTGCGCAATTCGCCGGTGTAACGCCGGCCCCGAACGGAGATGGTCTCTACTTCCGTGGCTCACGCACAGAGAACATGGTCTCTTTCATTGATGGTGTGAAGATCAGCGGCAGCGTACCACGCGTCCCTCCTTCAGCGATCAGCAGTATTTCCGTTTACACCGGTGGCCTTCCTGCGAAATACGGCGATGTCACCGGTGGAGTGGTCGTTATAGAAACGAAGACCTACCAGGAAATGTACCACATGGCAAAAGTGGAAGAGTTCAAACAGCAACTTCAACAAGAACAACAAGAGAACTGATGCATGCTCCTTCGTCGCAAGGACATACTGCAGGGAACCGATGAGGAGCTGGTCTCTTCGATCAAGCACGACGATCAACGTGCACTGGGCGGCCTGTGGGACAGGTACGCCCACCTGCTTTATGGCGTGGCGATGAAATACATGAAAGATCCCGAGGTGGCCAAGGACATGGTGGTGGAACTTTTCACCGCGTTGCCGCAGCTGTTCAAGGATCACACGGTGGAACGCTTCAGGCCATGGGTGCATACGGTGATGCGTAACAGATGCCTGCAGGAACTGCGCAGGAACAAACGGCTGGAGCCCCTGGAAGGAACACAATGGGCCGATCACGATGGATCGGAAGATGCAGCGCTGCTTGAATTCAGCCTTCAACAACTGGAACAGGCGATCGAACGATTGGATCGCGACCAGCGTGTCTGTGTCACGCTATTCCACCTTGAACGCAACAGCTACAAGCAGATCGCGGAGACAACAGGAATGACCGTGGACAAAGTGAGAAGCCACATACAGAACGGACGCAGGAACCTGCGGATAGACCTTCAACGGAATGCGCTACGCAGTGCCTGACAAGCAACTTTTCGCTCCGCAAGGAGAACTATCGCGTGAGCGATTGATCGCCTACGCG
>JAEZAU010000117.1 GCA_023430325.1 Bacteroidota bacterium
TGATGCGCACTCCGGTACCTTCCAGCTCGTTCATGATGCGGCTGATGTGATCGTGCTCACCAGAATCCACGGCGATGATGGCTTCCTCCACGTTCATCCGATCGATCACCTGCCGCGCTTCGTTCCACTTTCCCAACCGCGGCAGACCCACATTGGTCAGCAGTTGATCACCGCCGTTCACATTCAGGAAACCGATGAACCTGTTCCCTGTGGATCGCTTCATGCCCTGTATCTCTTCATAGATGGCCATGGCCCTTTCATTTCCACCGATGAGCACGGTATTGAAACCGATCCGCCGGTCATGCACCTTGCGCACGGTGCTGCTGGTGATGAGGAAACGGAACAGGAAGGTGATGCCGAACTGCAGGAGGAAAAATGCGATGAACGATCGATAGTAATAGCGGTAGCTGGCCACTTGATCATCCAGCAGCAGGATGAAGAAGATCACCAGGGTGCCGAGCACACTGATGAAGAGTGTCTGTCCCAGTTCCTTGGTACGGAAACGGCGGAAGACATCGCGGTAGCCACCGATCATCGTATAAAGGCCGAACCAGAAGAGCGGTACCAGCACCAATCCCTTCACGTAGTTCACATCCAGGGTGATCGGCACCTCATACCCGAACTTGATCGGTTCGAGATACGCCTTGCGGTATAGGTAGAACAGCGTCCAGGCGATCGCCGATCCGGCCAGATCGGCCGCGAGGTATTTTGCAACTTGCGCGCGCCTGTTCATGAGGTGGTACGCACCAGTTTGATGTTGTCCAGAAAGACACGAGCAGTTCCGCCGGTTGGTGCCCAGGCCTCGAAATAGATGTCCCGCTGGCTGATGTTGGAATTGAACACCGGCGATAGGTCGATGTACACCTTGTTCCAGGAAGGCGTCGATCCATCCCCGCCGGCGGTGGGCACCAGATAGACGTAGGACGATCCGGTGGAAACGCCATTCGACGTATACAGAACACCGATCGTGAGCACCACGTTGGTGCTATAGTCCAGTTCAAGGAAGACCGGCCCTCCGTTGGTGGAGAAGTCCTCATCGGTATATACGCGGATGTAAGGACGTTGTTGATCCAGGATGAAACCACCCACGGCCGTGCCTTCGAATTGGAAAGGCGGCTCGTTGAAACGATCGAAGGTCGTGTCACTTTCCTCTGTGACCTGCAACTGCATGCCGGCATCTTCGAAAGCCTCGGTCCACAGATCGGTATTGGCCGTATAGCTGACCTGCGGCACCAGTGTGGTGGAAGCCGTTCTTGCCAGATCGACCGTTCCTTCATACCAGGTATAGAAAGGATAAGCGGCACGATCATCGAACATGCCATTCCGCTTGACACCGGCCTGTATCTGAATGCGGGTGTTCCCTTCGCTCAGTACTGGAATTCTGGCCGGGATCTCCCACACACCCAGTAGATCGTCATCGGCATATACCCATGCATCGGTGATCTTGCTGCTGATCGGCGTGCCGTTCGCATTTACGACCTCGATACGCGGTATCTCAAGATAGGCCGGTACATTATCTCCCTTGCGGCAGCCGGCCGCGAATACTGATAAGAATAGAATAGAATAGTAAGGTCGGATCATGCGATGACCGAGCAACGACAATAATTGCCGATCAGTATGTGATGCTCTCATGTTGTTCGCCCATCCGCTCCAGTATGCGGTGGGCGGTACGTAGCGCGGCTGCGCCGTCCTCTATGGTCACCACAGGTGAAGAATCCCCGGATATCGCTCTTGCGAAAGCGCGTAATTCCTCACGAATGGCGTTCAGTTGCGGTACTTCGGGCCGATCGAAACTGATCTCGCGCACACCTTTTCCACCGCCCAGGTCCATGGTGATGGCAAACGGATCGGGATCGCCTTCCACCGCCCGCATGCGCACGATCTCGGTCTGCTTGGTGAGCATATCCACCGATATATAGGCATCGCGCTGGAAGAACCGGCTCTTGCGCATGTTCTTCAGGCTGATGCGGCTTGCGGTAAGATTGGCCACACAACCGTTCTCGAATTCGATCCGCGCATTGGCAATATCGGGCGTATCGCTCACCACCGAAACACCGCTCGCATGCACGTTCTTCACCGGAACCCCGACAACATGAAGTACGATATCGATATCATGTATCATAAGGTCCAGCACTACGCTCACATCGGTGCCTCGCGGATTGAACTGCGCCAGCCGGTGTGTTTCAATGAACATGGGCCGGTGTAGATGAGGTTGCGCCACCCGGAAGGCAGGATTGAACCGTTCCACATGGCCTACCTGAACCTTCTTGCCGGTCGCCTTGGTCAGCGCCACCAACTCTTCCGCTTCGATCAGGGTGTTCACCAATGGCTTTTCAATGAACACATGCTTGCCGGCGGAAAGAGCCTGTGCGGCCAGATCGTGATGGGTGAGGGTGGGGGTCACGATATCGATCGCATCCACCGAAGCGATCAAGCCTGACACATCATCAGCGACCGGCACATTGAATTCACCGGCCACCGCGGCAGCCTTATTGCGATCGATGTCATGTACGCCGGCTATTTCCCATTCCGATAGTTCGCGCAGCTGCTGCACATGGATGCGGCCCAGATGACCTGCCCCAAGAACCCCGATCTTCAATGCTCCCATGCGCGATCTTTTCAGAGGGGCGCAAAAATAGAGCGGTGCGAATATGGTAGGGCCTTTACTTTTGGTGCGGAGACGATGATGATGCAGGATAGTTACCGGGAGAAGGGGCTCAGACGCCAGTTGGTGGAGGTGCTACGATCGAAGGGGATCACGGATGGGCGTGTGTTGGAAGCGATCGGAAAGATCCCACGGCACCAGTTCATCGATGATTCCGCATTCCTGCAGGCAGCTTATGAGGACAAGGCTTTTCCGATCGGGCATGGGCAAACGATCTCCCAACCCTACACGGTGGCCTTCCAGACCCAGTTGTTACAGCTGTCGCCAGGCATGAAGGTACTTGAGATAGGTACAGGCAGCGGATACCAGACCGCCGTACTTGCCGCTCTCGGCGCAAAGATCTTTTCCATAGAAAGACAGCGGCCGCTCTATGCACGCACCAAGGATCGCCTGGCCGAAATGAAAGTGAAGGCCAACCTTTATTACGGCGATGGTTATCTCGGTCTGCCGAAGGAAGCACCCTTCGATCGGGTGTTGGTGACATGCGGTGCTCCACGGGTGCCGGAAGCCTTGATACAGCAGTTGAAAATTGGCGGCAGAGCAGTGATACCGGTGGGTGAGGGGAGCGATCAGGTGATGGTCCTGGTGGAACGTAAATCTGATGAGGAACAGCAGGTTACAGAGCATGGCAAGTTCCGTTTCGTGCCCATGCTCGAACAAAAAGCAGGTTGACCTTGGTGGTAACGCGGATCTTTCTACTTTTGGCCCCGATTTTTGGCAGCACAAGTGGTTGGTGAGGGTACCTGGAAAGCCGCCGCAAGGCCCGCACGATACACACAACATTTTGTTGACATCGTGTGCGATCGTAATGGATCACAATGGTACTTCCCGATACATTTGCCCGCCAAGAGCCATCTCCAAACCTAGAAAGCACGTAAACCAAAAACGTCCGACATGAAGAAGAGTGTACTTATAGCTGCAGCGATCGTAGCCGCTTCTGCTGCTTCCGCCCAAACGGGCGAGATCACCAGCAACCGCGGTGAGAATTGGCTGTCACAAGATGGTGATTGGGGTCTGACATTCGATGCCCAACCCATCTTCAACTACGTTGGAAACCTTTTCAACGGTGGAAGCAATGGCGAGAACGTCATGCAACTCAACGGCATGAGCCCAAGTCTGTTCATGGGCCTTCCGAACCACAGCGGTGGAAACCAGGTCATCATCGGCGGTAAGAAGCTGGTCGATGCGAACACCGCATACCGCGGAAAGCTGCGCATCGGTTTTGGTTCAACAAAGACCACTGATGTGGTCGATGATGACAATCCAGATGCAGCAGCAGATGCCACTGTTGAAGATGTTCTTAAGACGAACTACATGAACGTGGTCCTCGGCGCTGGTCTTGAGAAGCGTGTAGGCAGCACCCGCGTGGTAGGTGTTTACGGTGGCGAACTTCTCGTAGGTTTCGGTAGCAACAAGACCACCTACGAGTACGGTAATCCATCCGGTGAGAACACCTCTGCCGAGCGTCCTACTGAGATCAAGCATCCTTCCAGCTTCGGTCTGGGTCTGCAAGCCTTTGCAGGTATCGAGTGGTTCTTCGCTCCCAAGATGTCATTGGGTGGTGAGTACACCTGGGGCCTTGCCATGGTGAGCGACGGTTTCACCGAGACCACCACAGAAGAGTACGACTTCGCTGATGAAACAGTTGAGACAAGCACTGAGACCACAGGTCCAAAGCACAACCGTTTCAGCCTTGACACCGGTGTTAGCGGTGCCAGCATCAGCTTGAACTTCTACTTCCAATAAGGATAGAAGAAAGGCTCTGAAAGATCCCCCGGTAGCACCGGGGGATCTTTTCTTTTATAGGTTCACGATCACATGATACCGGTACTTACTTCAGAACAGATCAGACAGGCCGATGCGCATACCATCGCCAACGAGCCTATCGCTTCCATCGATCTGATGGAAAGAGCTGCGCGGGCGTGTTCCGATCGCATACTTTCCTGGCTGGAAGCCGGATCGTTCGGTTACGGACGTGGAAGCAAGATCATTGTTCTTTGCGGACCGGGGAACAACGGTGGCGATGGCGCTGCCATTGCACGCCATCTCTCAGAGGCAGGTCATCAGGTCACCGTCATTCGTTCATCCAATGAGGCATCGGCGGACAACCGCGAAATGATGCGCAGGCTCAAAAAGTACGATGTCTCCACAAGGGATCTGGATGCAACTCCGATCGATGAGATCATCGGTACAACGGATGTGGTGATCGATGCGTTGTTCGGGACCGGGATGAGCCGTTCGATCGAAGGAAAGATCTTGGAGCTGATCCGTGCCGTCAATTCCAGCGGAAGGCCGGTGATCGCGATCGATATGCCCTCGGGTCTTTTCACGGAAGACAACGGTCCCAACGATCAAAGATCGATCATCAACGCTCATTGGACCCTTACGCTGGAGGTGCCCAAACTGGAACTCCTTTTTCCTGAGAACGCACGATATTCTGGTAGGGTCGAAATAGTACCGATCGGCTTGGACAGGACTTATATCGATTCTTTAAATGCCAGTATATATGTAATTGATGAGAAGGATATTATAGAGTTACTACCCGGGCGGGATAAGGCAGCCCATAAAGGATCGTTCGGCCATGCGTTATTGATCGCAGGGTCTGTCGGAAAAGCCGGTGCGGCAGCACTCGCTGCACAAGCTTCTGTTCGTGCGGGTGCCGGTCTGGTCACTGTGAATGTTCCTTCAGCGGTATTACCTGTGGTGCAACAATTTGTTCCTGAGGCGATGTGTACGATCGGCGGAGATCAATGGGTCACAAAGCATCCCGATCTCAAACAATTCACAGCGATCGGGATCGGGCCGGGCATTGGTGTTAATGATGATACCTCCCTGTTATTGAAGAATTTGATAAGCTCAGGTGAAAGTAAATTAGTGATCGATGCTGATGGGTTGAACCTGCTGGCTGAGAATCCCACCTGGCTGTCATTTCTTCCGCCCGGGACCATCCTGACTCCGCATCCCAGGGAGTTCGATCGGCTGTCCGGGTCCGTGGCCTCAAATGATCACGAGCGGTTGATGCGAGCCCGCGAAATGGCCATGAAGTATTCCTGCATCATCGTGCTGAAGTCGGCGCGCACTGCGATCTGCGATCCCAATGGAAAGATCTTCTTCAATGTGACGGGCAACCCGGGAATGGCGCGTGGCGGAAGCGGCGATGCGCTTACGGGGCTGATGACCGGTCTATTGGCACAGCGGCTCTCACCGTTGCGAGCAGCCATTCTCGCCGTCCATCTTCATGGGCTGGCAGGCGATCTCTGTGCAGCGAAAAGAGGAATGGACGGAATGACCATTTCAGAATTGATCGCCGCGATCCCGGAGGCCTGGCAATTGCTCAGGCGGCGATCACAGGAGATCCTCCACGGGACCTTTGCCTACCCTGATCACTTTGGGATCACCTTCTGAAAGGTCGATCACAGTGGAAACTTCGAGGCCGCCGATGCCACCATCGATCACCAGTTCCACCTGGTGCCCCAGATGTTCATCGATCCGTTCCGGATCGGTGGTGTAATCCACCACCTTGTCCGGATCATGTACGCTGGCCACTACCAACGCATGTCCCAATTCAGCAACTATGGCCGCTGGGATCGGATGATCGGGTACACGGATACCGACCGTGCGTTTGTTGTTCTTGAAAAGCTTGGGGATCTCGCTGCTTGCCGGAACTATGAAAGTATAAGGGCCGGGCAACGCCTTCTTCATGATCCGGAATGAGGTTGTATCCTGCATGCGTCCATAAGTGCTGAGCTGGCTTAGATCTTTGCAGATCAACGAAAGGTCGGCCTTCTGAGGCTTCACGCCTTTCAATCTTGCCACCTCTTCGATCGCCCGTGGCTGGTGCGCGCTGCAGACGAACGCATATACCGTATCCGTAGGGCATACGACCACGCCGCCCTGCTTCAGTTTTTCCACTACGGTACGGATCTTCCGAGGCTCCGGGTCTTTCGGATGTATGCTCAGCAACATCTCAGGCCTTCACCGTTTGTGCCGCCTTTCGGTGATCGGCCAGGAATTTCTCGAGTCCGATCGTGGTCAACGGATGATCGAACAGCGCGGTGATCGCGCTTAATGGGCACGTGGCCACATCAGCACCCACTTCCGCGCATTGTATGATGTGCATCGGATGCCTGATGCTGGCGGCCAGTATCTCCGTGGCGTAACCGTAATTGTCATAGATCGTACGGATCTGCTTGATCAATAGAACACCATCGGTGCTCACATCATCGAGCCGGCCAACGAAGGGCGAAACGTAGGTAGCACCAGCCTTGGCAGCAAGAAGAGCCTGCCCGGGGCTGAAGACCAGGGTGCAATTGGTCCTTATTCCGTTGTCGGTGAAATATTTCAACGCCTTCACACCATCACGCGTCATGGGCACTTTCACCACGATGTTCGGGTGCAGGCCGGCGAGCTTTTCACCTTCCTGCAGCATACCTTTCAGATCGGTGGCGATCACTTCGGCGCTCACATCGCCTTCCACGATGGAACAGATCTCGCGGTAGTGTTTTTCCACCTGGTCCTCACCGCTTATCCCTTCCTTCGCCATGAGCGATGGGTTGGTGGTTACACCATCGAGAACACCCAGTTCCTGGGCTTCTCTTATCTGGGCCAGGCTGGCCGTATCAATGAAGAATTTCATGGGGAAGCGTCTCACGCAAAGGTAGTGGCCGGAACCGATCGGGCAGGATGCGGTTCTTGGGCGGGTCCGATCATGGCGCGTCCTTCGCTTCTACTCCTCGGGCTTCGCCCTGTGGGGTATCCGCTGCGGCCGCTTACGCAGATCTTCCAATAAGAAATGGATCATGATCCGGACACGAGATCGGCGTAAGTGGCGGAGGCGGAAAGCCCGGAGCCTCACCCCCAGCCCCTCTCCCAAGGAGAGGGTCGCGAAGCGGACTTCCATCATATTTAGCGAGGACTTGAAGCCGCAGACACGCCCCGGCAGGAATTCGCCCGCACCGGCTGAAACATGAAAGCCGCTGATCGCATGCATTCACCAGTCGGTCGGTGTCAGGTCCTGTAGGGACCGCATGTTGGTAGCCTTCGTGCGATCGGAGTTGCTTCCGTGCCATAGGTACGGAACCTGTATGGTCGCGTACCTACGGCACGCAAGATCTGTCTACCCATATTACGTCCCGATGGGACGATGTCGCAGCCACACTCTTCAGATCTCCACTCCGTTATTATCGGTATCGGTACTTTTGCCGCCCATGTTCGGCCGCTTCGCCATAAGCTGTTGTCTTCTGCTCATCGCCTGTCTGGTCTCGGGCCAGCCTCCCGGTGGCCTTAACAGCACTGATGGGCAGGGTAGAAAACAAGGTCAATGGGCAAAGACATGGCCCAGCGGAAAACTTCGGTACGAAGGCCAGTTCAAGGATGACCGGCCTGTCGGCGAATTCAAGCATTACGATGAGGACGGCATTCTGAGCACACTTCAACAGTATTCAGAGGATCGCCGCACAAGCCGCGCAAAGCATTTTCATGCCGATGGATCGCTGATGGCAGAAGGGATCTATTCGGGCCAGGCGAAGGACAGCCTGTGGCGCTATTTCGATCCTGAGGGAAAGCTTCGCAAAGTAGAACCTTTTGTGGATGGTAAGCTGCATGGCGAAGTGATCACCTATTATCCTGATGGACAGGTCACCGAAAAGGAGAATTGGTCAAAAGGAGTGCTTCATGGCCCGAGCAGGACCTGGTTCGCTAACGGGAACCTTCGATCGGAAATGGAATATGTGAACGGCAAAGTGGAAGGGAAGATGATCACCTACCATCCCAACGGAAAGAAGGAATACGAAGGCAGCGTGAAGAACGGTGAGCGGAACGGCGGCTGGTTCCATTTCAACCCCGATGGATCAATGCACATGAAGATGCTGTACAGGGATGGGGAATTGAAGGAGGAAGTGCGCGAGAATGGAACGTTCACCGATCATTTCGGCGATGAGCGTCCCAAAGCGGAACAAACCTATAAGAACGGCAAGTTGAACGGTCCTTTTGTGGATTATCATGACAATGGCCAATGGGTCATCAAGCCGGTACCGCCCGATCAACAGAACGGCACTTCTCCGGATGTTCAACGGGAACTCGTGGGCCAGACGAAAAAGCGCGAGGGAACATACAGGAATGGCCTGCTTGAAGGTGACGTGAAGGAATATGACGAGCGCGGCAAGCTTGTTAAGGTCACCAAATACCAGGGCGGTGAGCCGGTTGGTGAAGAAGTGAAGCGGTAACTTTACTGTTCTTCAGCAGGAAAGCCTGCTGATGCTGGATCGATGAGCAAGCACGGAAGGATCTTGGTGGCCATGAGCGGCGGAGTTGACAGCTCTGTTACCGCCCTCATGCTCCATGAACAAGGGTATGAAGTGATCGGTGTCACCATGAAGACCTGGGATTATGCCGAGGCAAGCGGTGGTAAACGGATCACCGGCTGCTGCGATCTGGACAGTATCAATGACGCTCGGAACATGGCGGTGAGCCGAGGCTTCCACCACATGATCATCGATATCCGTGAGGAGTTCGGTGATGCGATCATCAACAACTTCACCAGTGAATATCTCGCGGGGCGCACACCGAACCCGTGCGTGCTCTGCAATACGTTCATCAAGTGGGAAGCCTTGTTGAAGCGGGCCGACATGATGGATTGCGAATTGATCGCGACAGGCCATTATGCGCAGGTGCGTCACCATGAGAATGGCCGTTGGGTGGTGAGC
This sequence comes from Bacteroidota bacterium, assembly GCA_023430325.1. Taxonomy (GTDB): domain Bacteria; phylum Bacteroidota; class Bacteroidia; order Flavobacteriales_F; family PHOS-HE28; genus PHOS-HE28. Next base: position 9,370 of record JAEZAU010000117.1, read on the forward strand.
CGCGGTGCCGATCCCGGCAAGGACCAGAGCTATGTTTTGTGGGGGCTTGAACAGAAGAACCTTGCGCGGACGCGCTTCCCCATCGGACGTTTCCGCAAGAGTGAGATCCGGCAGATGGCGTTGGACAGCGGCTTCCCTGAACTGGCCAGCAAGAGCGAGAGTTATGAGATCTGCTTCATTCCGGACAACGATTATCGCGGTTTCCTGAAGCGTCGTGAGCCTGAAGCAACGGCGCGGTTGGCAGAGGGGCGCTTCGTGGGTGTGGGTGGCGAAGATCTCGGTGGCCATGATGGTTATCCGTTCTTCACGATCGGCCAGCGGAAAGGATTGGGGATCGCCACCGGTGAACCGATGTATGTGACCGACATTCAGCCGGAGACCAACACCGTGGTGCTCGGCAGAAAGAACGACCTGGATCGTACCGAAATGTGGGTTCGGCGGCCGAACTTCCAGAAAGTTGCTGCGTTAGAAGGTGACGTTGAGGCGATAACGAAGATCAGGTACAAGGATAAAGGCACCGCGAGCCACATCTCCATGGATAGCGATCGTGTTAAAGTTGAATTTCTTGCCCCCGTGGCAGGCATCGCACCCGGGCAGAGCGCCGTCTTCTATGATGGTGATGATGTGATCGGAGGTGGATTCATCGATCGCCCAAAGTCAAAGCCATGAAAACGCTTGCGCCGGCCCTTCTCACTGTATCGTTGATAGCTGCACTTTCGTCCTGCAAGAAGGAGGATCCGCCGGTGGCTGCTGACTTCGGGTACGAGTATTTTCCTGATAAAGTGGGGACCTGGGTTGAGTACCAGGTGGATTCCATGTGGCGGGATGACAATTTCGATGTTCTGGACAGTGTGAGCTACAGGCTGAAGCAGGTGGTGGCGGCGCATTACACCGACCCGGGAGGAAGACCTTCCATGCGGATCGAAAGGTTCAAGCTGGTGGAAGACGAATGGGTGATCCACGATGTTTGGAGCGCTACACGTTCCACAACAGCACTTGAAGTGACCGAAGAGAACAAACGCCGTTTGAAGTTGTCCTTCCCGATACGTGAAGGGCGGACTTGGAATTCCAACGTCTATAATACAGATCCGGAACTTGAAGTGGCCGCTCGAGAGGTCGGTTCCAGCTACCAACTTGGCGACCTTGCGTTCCCGAATACAGTTGCCGTTAGATCCACAGTGCCTGCGAATCCGCTGGTAACCCGCGACCGGTATGAGCGCTACGCGAAAGATGTTGGACTGGTCGAGGTCGAAAATTTGGACGATAGCGTACCAAACTTCAACCCGAATGCCCCCGTGATATCGGTGCGCTACAAGATGACCGCCGTCGCCTACGGATCGCAATGAGGCTTTGGATCCTTCTGGTATCTGTCACGGCCGCCTTCATCTCAACGGCGCAGACATCGCCTGATACCTATTGGATCCAGTTCACCGATAAGACGAACACGCCGTTCTCCATCGATCAACCTCACGAATTTCTTTCGCCGCGTGCGATCGCAAGACGAACCGCGCAGAACATCCCGATCGATGCGCTTGATCTTCCCGTAGATCCGGCATACATCAACACGGTGCTGGCCCAGGGCGATGTTCAATTGCATAACAGGAGCAAATGGCTCAACGCGATCACCATTCGCACACAGGACCAGCAGGCGCTGCAACAGATCGCAGATCTTCCTTTCGTACAGCAAATGCGTAGTTCCCGTGGTCATGCTGTACGATCGATCGAGAAGTTGGTTGAGAATGCTCCACGCGATCTCGATTACGGTCCATCGATCCTTCAGGTCGGCATGATGAACGGCGATCTGTTGCACGAGTTATCGCAAGGTGAGAACATGTTGATCGGTATCCTGGATTCCGGTTTTGAGAACGCGAACACCAGTGTTGCCTTCACCGATCTGTACGGCCGCGGCGGCGTGCTCTTCACCGCGGATCTTGTTGCGCATGATGGGGATGTATACAACGACAACAACCACGGGCGATCGGTGCTTTCTTGCATGGCCGCCATGCTTCCGGGTGCTTTGATCGGAACTGCGCCAGCGGCCGATTACGTCCTGGTGCGCACCGAGGATACCGGCAGTGAATTCATCGTGGAAGAGGACAATTGGATAGCAGGGGCGGAACTTTGCGATAGCATCGGCTGTGACGTGATCAACTCATCGCTTGGCTATATCCTTTTCGATGATCCCGATCAGGACCATACCTATTGGGATATGGACGGCAATACAACGCGCGTGAGCATCGCCGCAGGTATCGCTTCGGCGAAAGGAATGATAACTGTTGTCAGTGCAGGGAATCAGGGGAACAACGATTGGTTCTTCATCGGAGCGCCTGCGGATGCATACGACATTCTCGCGGTAGGCGGTGTGGGCGGTGATGAAGTTCCGGCACCATTCAGCTCCTTCGGTCCGAGTGCCGATGGACGTGTGAAACCCGACGTTTCGGCCATGGGCATGGGCACGTTGGCGGCGGACTGGGACGGAACTGTTGTGCCGGTGAACGGAACATCGTTCGCATCACCATTGGTCGCTGGTCTGGCCGCCTGTCTCTGGAAACTGCATCCGTGGGCAACAGCTTCACAGGTTATGCATGCGATCCGCGAGAGTTCTTCGCATTATGATGATCCCCAACCTCAACTGGGTTACGGTATTCCGGACTTCATGTTGGCGCATCAACTGTTGCAGATGATGGTCGGTGTGGAAGGATCATCGATCGCTTCGGACCTACAGCTTTATCCCAATCCCTTCTCGGATCGGATCTTTGTAAGGAACAATGCAACGTCCATATGCGAGGTGGTGATCAAGGATATGCTTGGGCGGACCGTTCATCGCACCGCTCATCAACCATCGGCCAATGGTAATTGGATCGAAGGACTTTCCACCTTGCCGGCTGGCACATATGTGCTGGTCATATGGCAGGAGGGAAGTGAACTGAGGACAAGGTTGACAAAGGCCGATCGATGAGACCAGCGGATCATGAAAAGATCGAGGTCATCCCTGTCAAACTTCTGCTGGCCGCATATCGCATGGGAATGTTCCCAATGGCCCATGAAGATGGAGAACTCTATTGGCACGATCCCGATCCGCGGGCGGTTTTTCCACTAAAGGACCTGCGTCCCGATCGACGCACGGAACAGCATCTTCGCTCACAGGCGATCCGGATCACGGTGAACGAGGCTTTCAGTGAAGTTGTGCGTGCCTGTGCGGATCGTGAAGAGACATGGATCGATGATAGGATCATTCGGTCGTACACGCAGCTGCATGAAGCTGGCTTCGCACACAGTGTTGAAGTGTGGAAGAACGATGAACTTGTCGGTGGGATCTATGGTGTAGCGATCGGTGGCGCGTTCTTCGGAGAAAGCATGTTCGGGCGGAACAACATGGGAAAGGTGGCGTTCTTCGCACTGGCCGAAATGCTCCTGCACAAAGGATACGTTCTGTTCGATACACAATACTTGAATCCTTTCACGGAAAAATTAGGAGCGATGGAGATATCGCGCAGCGAATATCAACGAACACTTCAGCAGGCGTTGTTGTTACCTGTGAAGTTCAATGCTCCAGATCTTCAGTCTGCTCATGCTCCTGTTCCAGTCTCCGCCGATCGATCGATCGGCGGAACTGGAGATCCATATTGAACTTTCAAGACCGAACGCCGGCGGAATGATGCGGATCGCTCTATGTCCCGGGCGGGAGGCGTATGATGAACTCAAAGGCTGTCGTTCGCAAAGCACTAGCGCTGAAACTTCACTGGTACGAGCGGTCTTCACCGATCTGCAACCCGGAGAGTTCGCCATAAAGGCATTGCATGATGTGAACGGGAACGGAGACATGGATCTCAACCTGATCGGTCTGCCGAAGGAGCCTTACGGATTCAGCAATGATGTGATGGGAGCATTCGGTCCACCGGATTTCGATGAGGCGAAGATCGTCCTGAAGCCTGGGAAGAACGCGGTGCGTCTTAGAATGCGGAACTGATCATCGTTGGTTGCGGGAGATCGATCGTTCCACCTTCGATCGGTCGGCGAGATATTCCTGGTACAGATCACTGTACCTCACACGATGTTCGATCATATCACCCGCGTTGCCTGCAAGGCCAACGAGCAATTCGCAGGCTTCGCGCAAACCGTTCTCGCCGCCACTGAAACGGGTGAGGATGTCGGCATCGCCTTTCGCGACAACGTGGTCCTCGAACAAGGGACCGTTCGGTCTGCGGATCATGATCCGAAGGCCGCACCTGCGCGCGATCGGCAGATCGAGGATGTCATCGTAGAAGAACGCGACCTGTCTTCCTTCAAGCCCGTGATGCCGCAGGAATTCTTCGAAAGCCGCTGGCTTGTTGGTGAATCCCATGAAGAGGTGATCGAACTTCTCGCGTTCGGTGAACCGTTCTGCCTGGCTGTTCTGCTGACCGGTGATCACCCCGCATGGGATCCGCTTTTTATCCCGCTGCCAAAGCGTGAATCGCAATAGGTTCACGCCCATGCTGCCCACTTCGCTGAAAGGGCTTCCGCCACTGGCATCGCGCCAGCCATCATTGAAGACTCCATCCCAGTCGAAAAGCAGTGCGCGAATTCCAGCCAATTCACGATGCAGCACATCGGGTGGCTTCAGGAACCTTGTCCCAAGTTCAACAAAACTTTTCAGGTGCGCCAACTCCATTCGATCGACTAACCGGCCGTGGCTTTCAACAGGTCCTGGATGTCCAGCATGCCGAGCTGCCGGCCATTTTCACTCACGCTCAGCGTATCCACTTTCCGATCCTTGAAGATCTTGTGGGCCTCCTCCAGTAACGCCTCCGGCGAAACAATGATCGGATCGGTATACTGCAGGTCCTTCAAGCGTTTGGTAAGGAATGCGTCACCTTCCTTCTCCAGGCCCCGGCGCAGGCTTCCATCGGTGAACATGCCTTTATTGATACCGCTGGCATCAACCACCATCACGGCGCCGAAACCGAATTTGGTCATGATCACCAAGGCATCGCTCACCGCCACATCCTCCTTCACCACGGGATTATCGTGGCTGAGGATGTCCTTCACTTTCTTGGTGATCAATCGCGTGTGTTCGAAGAACTGCTGCGTGCCCAGGGTGGTCATGTGATTGTCGGTAAGCCCTTTCATCAGCTTCCAGGGTACGGTGATCGTGTGAACACCGAGATTGATAGCATTGCGCACGTGTTCCACATTACGCACGCTACTGAACATCACTTTCGTGTTGTAGCCATAATAGTTCACCGCTTCTACGCACTGCTGCACGAGGCTAAGTGCATCGTGGCCCTGATCCTGCAAACGTCCCACAAGTGGGCATACATATGTAGCTCCTGCATGCATGGCCATATACGCTTGTTGAAGCGTATAGACCAGGTGAACGTTAACCATGATGCCATCGTTCCGCAGCATTTTGCAGGCCTTCACACCTTCAAGGCTTACAGGGATCTTGAAGACCGTTGAATCTTTTTTGAGCCCCATCTTCAACTGCCTGTGCGCCTCGCTCACGATCTCGTCCGCGGTCTCTCCAAGCGCTTCCACTTGGAGCACCGGCACCATCCTGGCCAGTTTAAGGATCATGCTGTCCAGATCGGTGACACCACCGCGGTGCATGAACGTGGGGGTGGTGGTAAGGCCGTTGAGGAAGCCGAGCTTGAAGGCTTCTTCTATCTCAACAATGTCAGCGCTATCGAGGTAGAGTTCCATGTGCGTTTGGTCCATCGATCGGGACCGGGTCGCAAAGATGGTTCAAACATCCAAAAAAGGATACACCTCTACTTCACGGGAGCCACCGTTCCCTCGCGGTATTTCACTTCAACGGCATGCAGATCCAGCAAAGGCTTCAGGAATTCCTCCAGGTCGTACACGCACAGCTGGCTGGCGGCATCGCAGAGCGCCGTGGAAGGATCGGGATGCGTTTCGATGAAGACACCATCCACGCCTGCGGCTACTCCTGCACGGGCGATCGTGGGCAGGAATTCGCGGTTACCGCCACGCGGATCGGCGCTCGGAATACCGTACTTACGGATACTATGGGTGATGTCGAATACGACTGGATAGTTCGTCTGCCGTAAATGGTAAAAACTGCGCGGATCGACAACAAGATCGTTGTAGCCGAGCACGAAGCCGCGTTCTGTGAGGATGATCTTGTGATTTCCTGTGCTTTCGATCTTCTTCACGGGTTTCACCATATTGTCGGGTGCCAGGAACTGGCCGTGCTTCAGGTTGATGACCGCGCCGGTCTTCGCCGCTTCGGTCACCAACGTGGTCTGCATGCAGAGGTACGCGGGGATCTGCAGGACATCACAGACCTGCGCGGCCGCCTTCACTTGCTCCGGATAATGCACATCGGTGAGCAATGGAAAGCCGAATTCATTCTTCACTTTTTCCAACCGGCGAAGACCTTCTTCAAGACCCGGCCCCATGTAGAATTCAACGCTGCTGCGGTTGTCCTTCATGAAACTGCTCTTGTAGATGATGGGCACCTTCAACCGATCGCCTACTTCACGGAGCTTTTCCGCAGTACGCATCATGATGCTCTCATCCTCGATGACGCACGGGCCGCTGATGAGGAATAGCTGATCCGATCCACAGGCGATGCCGCCCACATCTACGATACGTGTCATGTGTGCAAAGGTAGCGGTGGCCCTTCAGGCCACCGAAATGTCGAACATCTGCCTGCCTTCGAGGATGCCTTGCAACCGATCACCACGCTCGATCGCAGCCACGCCCGCAGGGGTGCCGGTGAAGAGCAGATCGCCTTTCACCAGAGTGATATAGCGGCTTACATAAGAGATCAAACGCGCAGGCGAGAACACCATTTCCGAGGCAGTGGCGGATTGGGCTTCCTGGCCGTTCTTCAGAAGCTGGAAAGTGAGCCGTTCGGGGTCATCAGGTAATGGGAGAAAGCCCGATCCGATGACAGCGGAATTATCGAAGGCCTTTGCTTTTTCCCACGGAAGGCCTTTGCGTTTCAAGTCATCCTGAACATCCCGCGCAGTAAGATCAAGGCCAACGGTGACACCATCCACATGCGTCTTCAATTCGCGTACATCCACATTGTGGCATTCCTGGCTGATGCGGAAGACGAGTTCGATCTCATAATGGATGTTCCTGGACCAATCGGGAAGATGAAGATCACGTCCGGGAGGTAGGAGCGCTTGTTCGGGCTTCAAAAAGAAGACCGGCTCATCTGGTAGTGCGTTGCCGAGTTCCCGGGCGTGCGCACCATAGTTGCGACCTATGCAGATGATCTTCATGCGTCCACTTCGGCCAGCACGTTCCGCATTATAGAGAGAGTGCTTGGGGGCAGATCGGCCTTGAGCATCAACCATTGCATGTAACCTGGATCGCTGCGGCCGATGCGTTCGAGTGCCCAGCCACGGTATTTTCCAAAGGCCAGGCAGACGGTTCCCGAATCATCGTACATGAGCTTTCTGCCAGGATCGGGGCTGCGCTGCCGATCGCCGCTCAGCGATGCCAGAAAATCCACCGAGCCTTCCAGCTTGTCCTTATGTCGTTCCAGCTGGGCGAGCAGCACATCTGCCGTGGCCTGCACATCGATCAAGGCATTGTGCGCACCTTCAAGTTCACGATCGCAGTAATGCCGTAGTGCTGCGGAAAGGTTGCGTGGTTCCAATTGATGATAGATCCGCTGAACATCGATGATCCGTAATGCGGAATGATCCCACACCATGCCGATGCGATGGATCTCCTCGGCGAGGAAGGGTACATCGAACCGAAGGCAATTGAAGCCTGCCAGATCGCAGTTGCTCAATTGGGAAATGATGGTCGGTGCCACATCCTGGAGCGAAGGAGCGGCCGCCACATCCAGATCGTTGATGCCGTGAACTTCGGTGGCCTCGGGCGGGATGGGGATGCCTGGCTGCACGAGGCTCTCCCAAGCAACACGAGTACCATCGGCCAGAAGGGTTACGATCCCGATCTGTACTATCCGGTCCCTGCCGATCTGTGTTCCGGTGGTCTCCAGATCGAAGAAAGCGAGTGGTCTTTCCAGCTTCAAACGCATGGGCTGAAGGTAGAAAAGCAACGATCCCGGCAATGGCCGGGATCGCAGAAGTTCTGAACATGGCGATCGCTATCGCACCTTCAAGGTCACGTACTGGTATTTGCCGTATTTCTCGGTGTTCTGAGGGTCGCCGGCATACCGTGGCCCCAATACTTTATTGTTGACGGCCTCGAGCATCAACAGATCAGCGTTCTTGCCGCGGGCCTTTACGGCATCCACCAATCTTTGGCGGGCTTCCTCCATGCGTGTGCGGCTCAAGTTCTCATTGGTGCCAAAGGTCTTGGTAGGCACCTTGGATGCGCTGGCCTCTATCACGATGTTCGCCTTTCCGTTGGCATCGATCTGTTGCACCACCTTGTCTATGAAAGCCGTCCACTTGGCATCATTGGCATCGATGTCCTTCATGTTGTAGGCGAAATACTTCGTGAACTCGTCCACATAGGTGCCACTGGGGGTGGTGCGTGCCGGTGTCTTCTCCTTCTCCGCATCGGTGAGGTCGGTCGTGGGCTTGGGCTGCTCCTTGACCTTTCCCAGGTCTGTGGGCACAGGTTCACCCGTTTCTTTTGCGCCGGGAGGGGCACCCTTGGGCAGATCCGCAATGGTAGCAGGCCCGCCGAGCGATACCGGATTGAGATAGATCTCCTTGTTGATCTCCTGGTAGGCACTTTCACATTCCACGAAAATGTCCTCTGAATGTACGGTGACATCGTTCACGCGATAATCCAGGTTGTATTCGCGGCACGGTGGAAGAATTGCCACATATACACCATCTCGCTGGCGTGGCTTGTAGCTCTTCACTTCACCAGTGGTCTTGTCCGTGACATAAAGAATGGTCGAGGGGTGAAGGCTTTCGCCGGGCGGTGGAATAATGAAGCCTTTCAGCACGGTAAGGCCTTCGCTCTCCATCTCGCTGGGCAGATCCACGAAGTAGACATCCTTCTCACCACGGCCACCCATCTTGTCTGAACTGAAATAACCGCGGCGGCCATCGGCGGTGGTGATGAAGAAGACATCATCATCGGTGGTATTCAACGGATATCCGAGGTTCTGCGGGGTGGTCCAGGTCCCATCGTCGTTCAGTTCCGTAAGGAAGATGTCAAAACCACCCATGGAATTGTGTCCTACGGAACTGAAGTACATGGTACGCCCGTTGGGGTGGATGAAGACTCCATCCTCATCCCATTGCGTATTTATCGTATTGCCAAGGTTCTGTGCCTTGCTCCATTCACCGTTCGGCAGGCGAACCACGCGATAGATGTCACGGCCACCTTCGCCTTCCTTGCGATCGCTGATGAAATAGAACGTATTTCCATCAGCGGTAAGAGCGCCATGTGTTTCCCAGGATTTCGTATTGATGTCCGATCCCATCTTCACTGGATCGCTCCATAATTCACCTACTAGTTTGCTTTCATAGATATTGCCGTCACCCTCATCGGAGCGGTAGATGTACAAGGTCTGACCATCGGCCGAAACGTTGATGGACGCCATGTGGCCTTGCGCCGGATTGATGTTGAGCAGTTCAGGCGCCTGCCAGTTGCCCTCGCGATCCTTGTAGCTCACGTAGATGTTCTCGTAATAATCGCCGGAGATCATATCGATCACGTTCTTGTTGGAGCTATCGGGACGGATGCGCCGGGAAGTGAAGAACAGCGCATTGCCATCAACGCTGAGCACGGGTGAGAAATCGGCCCCTTCAGAGTTGATGACGCCACCAACGTTGGAGACCTGGTAGGAAAGCGGCGTGGCCCGAAGGGTGCGTGCGTTAGCCGTTTGTTCCTTTCCGCGAACGGCCAGTGGCCGAATGATGTGTTTTTCATCCACTTCATCAATGAAGCGCTGGTAGGAGGCATCGGCCTTGTCGAACTGGTTGTTCAGGTGGTAGGCCCGGCCCAGATAATAGTGGGTCTCCGGAGGCGAGTTGCGTTCCTGCGGATCAAAGGGGTCATAGCCTGATATGTTGAAGCCACCGACATTGCCGGTGCTCAACTGTGCCGCTCTTTCAAGGAAGGGAAGAGCTTCGGCACGGCGGGTCTGGGTATTGAACAAGGCATAGCCCAGCTTATAGTTCAGGTTGGCGTTGTCAGGATCTTGATCGAGCATCTGCTTCCAGATCTCGGCTGCTTGATTGAAAAGCTTTTCCTCCATCAATTTGTTGGCCTCTTCGAACTTCCAGTTGAAGGAGGAGTTGCCACCCGGTTGGGCGCAGAGGGCCATTGGGATCAGGGACCCGAGAATAGCGATGATCGTGTAGAACTTCTTCATTTCCAGTTATGTCTGGCCGGATGGCAGATACCGGCGGTGGATAAAAGTAGAATATTCATTGGTCCCTGTCGATCCATCATAATTCTTGATCGAGACGCCAGGCTTCCAAAATGTCAGCGACCCTTCGTACGAAACGGCCTCCCAGAGCGCCATCTACAACGCGGTGATCGTAGGAATGTGACAGGAACATCTGGTGCCTGATGCCGATCATATCCCCTTGCGGAGTTTCAATGACCGCGGGTTTCTTGCGAATGGCACCGGTGGCCATGATCGCCACCTGGGGCTGATTGATGACCGGAGTGCCGAGCACATTGCCGAAGGTACCTACGTTGGTGATAGTGTAAGTACCACCCTGTATCTCGTCTGGCTGCAGCTTGCCCTGCCTTGCACGATCGGCCAGATCGTTCACCTTGCTCGCAAGGCCAACAAGGTTCAACTGATCGGCGTTCTTGATCACCGGTACAATGAGGTTGCCTGATGGCATCGCAGCGGCCATGCCGATATTGATCTCCTTCTTCCGGATGATGTTATATCCATCAACCTGTATGTTCACCATCGGCATCTCCTTGATCGCTTGAACGATCGCCATGATGAAGATCGGTGTGAAGGTGAGCTTCTGGCCCTCGCGTTTTTCGAAATCCCTCTTCACCCGTTCACGCCAGAGCACCAGGTTGGTGACATCGGCCTCCACGAAACTGGTCACATGCGGGCTCGTGCGCTTGCTCATCACCATATGATCGGCGATGAGCCTGCGCATGCGGTCCATTTCAATGACCTCGTCGCCGGGTGATGTTCTTACCGCAGGAGATGGCGCTGCAGGCGAAGAAGTCTGCGCAGAAGTTGCTTGTGCGGCCATGGATAGACCCTCGGAGGCTGCTGCACCTGTCGACGCGCTGGTCGAATGGCCATTCGTCACCGGCGTTGTTGCAGGACGTTTTCCTCTTTCTGGAAGGTAGTTGAGCAGATCCTTCTTGGTAACGCGCCCACCCTGGCCCGATCCTTCTATCACTTCCAATTCCTCCAGGGCAATGCCTTCCTGTTGCGCGATGTTGCGTACCAATGGAGAATAGAATTTGCCACTTGGACCGATACGTTCCACTGCACCCGGACCGTTCGCAGCCACCCCATGTCCCGCACCATTTCGGGTGGTGACGGGTGCGGCGTTCTCTTGAGCTGGTGTGGCGGCTTTTGCCGGAGCGGTAGCAGAGGCGGAGGCTTCGCCGATCTGGGCTATCATCTGGCCCACCTTCACCACATCGCCTTCGTTCACCGTACGTTTCAGCAGAATGCCCGCCTCAGGTGCGGGAACTTCGCTATCGACCTTGTCGGTGGCTATTTCCACTATGGGCTCATCAGCCTCCACGCGATCGCCTTCGTTCTTCAACCATTTGATGATGGTGGCCTCCGCCACGCTCTCGCCCATCTTGGGCAGCAGTATATCGATCTTGGACATTGCGGTTTACGAACAGGTGACCCTGGTGGCCAAAGGTAAAGGAACCTGCGCGCTTGCGGTCATGCACCACCCGATCGCCGCAGCCCACGAATGAGCAGGACAAGGTCGTTCAAGGGGTGGTAATCCTTTGCATAGAGCAGGTTGGCCCTCGTTGTGGCGATGCTGTCCATGGGTGAAGATGATCCTCCACCAAGATCGAGAATGCCTTCGGGAATGGCAGGGAGCTTCGGGCTTATACTGGGGCCTTTCTTATATCCGATCCAACTGCGTTCACCCCGCAGGACCTGGATGCAATTGGAGAGGGACCTTTTTGGAGAGCTCATGAAGAACACCAGGACCGGAGAAAGTATCAACAGGATGCAACTGGTCAAGATGTCCAGCATACGCTTCTGTCTCCGGGCTGATGGATCGCGCAGGGTATACTCTTCCATGAGGAAAAGATCGTTGAGGCTCTCTATGCTGCTTGGGCCGATGATGAATTCGTTCTCGGGCTGGGCTATCTTGAAGATGGCCTTGCGATCCCTCAATTCTTCGATCACATGAATGATGCGGCTCCAGCCGATATCCCGCGCACAGAAGACCACTTCACCTATACGGTCCTCCTTTATGGTACGGGCTATTGAGGCCGAGTTGTCCACTGCGGAAGGTGGGACTATTTTGGTGAATGCAAGTCCATAATGGGTCTGCCAGAGCAATGCAAGTGCATTCCGCGCGGCCGGTACCGAGCCGATCGCGAGCACACGTTCATGTTCCTTTCGCCTTAACGCAGATCCCTTGAAACGCAATGCCCGCATTACGGCCCTCACGGAAATGATGGCCAGGGCGATGATCAGCAGCACCCGTGTCATGTCAAGAACGGAATTCGAGCCGGCCCCGTAAATGAATGCTCCCACCAGGAGAAGGATGAGCAGAACAGCGAGCGCCTTCAAAGGCCGATCGAACCGGTAAGGCCTGTCATATCCACCGAACAACGCGATCCAGCCGGTCAACAACGATCCGATCACTACATCCATCCCCAGTTCCTGCAGGGCCGGCCAGCGCTCGGGTACAACGGGTGAGAGGGCGAGCACCAACAAGACCACCAGTGCATCCAGCAATGGAAGCAAGGCCCTATCGATGAAACGTATCGCAATGGCGCCGGCCGCGCTCAGATAGATGCTCGCGTTTATCAACGCTGGAAAAATGCCGCCTCCCTTGCCCGAAAAATGCTTCCGGGCGAAGATGGCCATCGCATTATAGAACACGAAGACGTAGTTCACACTGCTTTTTTTGGTGCTCTCGCCCTTGTAATGAATGATCCGCGCCTCGGGCAGGTACCAGTTCTCATACCCGGCCAGTGTAATACGATAGCTCAGATCGATGTCCTCGCCATACATGAAGAAGTTCTCATCCAACAGGCCCACTTCATCGAGGGTTCGCCTGCGAAGGAACATGCACGCACCGGAAAGGATCTCGATCGGTGCGGCCTTGTCCTCTTCCAGATGGCCGAGGTGATATCTGCCGAAGACCTTGCTTTTCGGGAAGATCCGGCTCAGCCCACTGATCTTGAAGAAGGCCACTTTCGGTGTGGGCAGGCCGCGTTTGCTTTCGGGAAGGAAACGGCCGGTACCATCGATCATCTTCACACCTGCTCCGCCGATCTTCGGCCTGCGGTCCATCAGGTCCACCACTTTGCGGAACGTATCCTCGCCGACCACGGTATCTGGATTGAGCAGGAGCACGTATTCGCCTTTGGATATGCGTATGGCCTGGTTGTTAGCCCGGGAGAAGCCGACGTTCACCGTATTGGCGATCAGTCGTACTTCAGGAAATCGTTCACGCACCATCTCCACACTTCCGTCAGTGCTGAGATTATCGACCACGAAGACCTCGCTCTCCATGCCTTCCAGCGCCTTGAAGACCGTGCGAAGGCATTGTTCCAGATAGGCCCGCACATTGTAGTTGACGATGATCACCGAAAGCTTCATCCCGATCAGCGCTTCAAGGTCTGTTCGTACGGTTTGCGATCGGCGATGCTTCGGCCAAGGGTGATCTCATCGGCCTGGTCCAGGTCACCACCGATGCTGATACCCCTCGCGATCGCTGTGACCTGTAGGCCATGTTCCTGCAATTTGCGGTTGAGATAGAATGCTGTGGTATCTCCTTCCAGCGTCGCACCCAGGGCCATTACTACTTCCCGCACTTGGCCGTCACCTATGCGCGCCATCAGTTCGCGCACGTTAAGATCATCCGGGCCGATGCCGTCCATGGGACTGATGACCCCGCCAAGTACATGGTACTGGCCTTTGTACTGACGGGTGTTCTCGATCGCGATCACATCTCGAATATCCTCCACTACGCAGATGATCCCCGTATCGCGGCCGCGATCTGCACAGATGAAGCATTCGGTGCCATCACTGATATTGCAGCAATTCCGGCAGTAGCGTACCTGGTCCCGCAGCGTGCGAATGGCATCGGTGAACCGATGGACCTCATGCGGTTCCCGGCGCAGTAGGTCCAACGCCAGGCGCATGGCCGTACGCCGCCCGATACCCGGCAGCGTGGCAAGCTGGTCAACCGCATTCTCAAGAAGCGCAGAGGAAACAGGCATCGGCCAAAGTTAGCCGCAACAGCTGGCTTCCTTGGCTAATTCGATCATCGGTCCCACCGCCACGGCGTCCGGAGATGGACCTTGTAACGTGGCGCGTGGTCCCCGAAGCGGCCAGCGGCTGTATCGATAGGCACACATTTGCCGAATGGGAAAATGTGGAACATTCCCCTTGACCAGAGCGGAGATCCTATGGGTCAGGTCCATTTCTCCAAGGCGGAAGGATGATCATATCAAGGTCATAGGCCGGTTCGAGTACGAGATCGGAAGGTGGATCGGCCTGAAGATGGCAGGGTGAGATCGGATCCTAAATCGTAAGGAAAAATGGAAACTGGAAGGAATAAACATGGAATGCTGGCTATGATAGCCGGCTTGGGACTGCTTTTAGGCACATCCTGCAGTTCTAACCGCAACAATGTGGAAGGAAGCATGGATGCTCCATCAGATGAGAACCGTGCAGTTGAGGTTGAGGACCGTGACTCGGATGCAACGAACTCTGTGGAATACGAAACTTCTGTGGATGCCAATGATGAACTGCGTGTGGCGGACTATGAGGATGGCTGGGGCGAAAGCCGCGAAGAGCGCATGGAACGCATCGATCGGTTGGAAGATCTGCGCGATAGGCTTGATGACAGTATGAGGGAGGTGGATTCACGTATGAAGAACACCACCGATCAGAAAAGCCTGGATCAATTGCGTGCCTACCGCTTGGAGTTGGAACGTGAGCGTGCCCGGGTGAACGATGCCTTGCGCAATACTTATGTGACCGAAGGTGATGCATGGACCGATATGCGCGTTACGGTGGATCGTACTGCAGAAGATGTAGGCGCATGGTTCGATCGGCAGGGTGATCGCCTGGAACAAATGATCCAGGATGATGACGTTGACGGAACGGACGATCAGGATTGATCTTTAACATGTACAGCATGGGAAGCGTGAGAAGGAAATGGTACTTCGCACTTATTGGATCGGCCTTTTTGATGGGAGGTTGTGGGGCACAGGAACTGGCCGACAATAGCGCTGAAAGGAACAATACTGAAATGCATCCCATGGATGTTGAACGCAATGAGATGGAGACCGATCTGCTCACGCTGCGCAATAGGATCGATGTCCGCTTGGATGAGTTGGATGCGCAATTGCAGAATGGATCCTCAATGAGCGATAGTGATCAGGCGCATCTGATGCGCACACGCGATGAATGGCAGGATGCGCGTAACAGGGTAGAGCGGGCCAGGCGTGATGTGGATGCCAGCCGGTATGACAATTGGCCTAACGTACGCAAGTCCACGATGGCCACGTTCAATGAGATCTCCGAGTGGATCGACGGTAGGGCCTCGGTCACGGATACTGTTCCGCAAGGTCTGAGGACAGATCCCCAGGAATGAACGCGAGCGACGTAAGTATGAGTGAGGCGGCACCTTTTCGGGTGCCGCCTCTTTAAGTGCTCCCACGCATCTTTGTAAAATGGCTGGACAGATATTTCTGGACCTCGATGGTGTGCTCGCTGATTTTGATCGTGGGGCAGCAACGATCTTCAAGATGCCACCTAAGGAGTACGAGAACAAATTCGGGCCTGGCCGCTTTTGGAAAAAATTGGCCACCACTAATGATTTCTACAATTCTCTGGAATTGATGCCCGATGCCATGCAGTTGTACGATGCCGTAAAGCACCTTGATCCGATCATTCTCACAGGGCTTCCGATCGGTAAGTGGGCCGAGCCGCAGAAGAGGACCTGGGCCCAGCGGCATTTTCCGGAGGTGCAGGTCATCACCACATCTGCCCGGCATAAGCATAAGTTCTGTTCGCCCGGTGATGTTCTGGTGGATGACCGGGACAAATACCGCGATCTATGGGAAGAAGCTGGTGGCCTCTTCATCCATCATCGCTCCGCGAACGAAAGCATTGAAGAATTGAGGAAGCACGGCTTCATCCAATAGATATTTTCCACTCGGTCGGCGATCGGCATACACATGATCGGACTGGCCCTGCCATAAAGTAGCGACCTTTCATTACCTGATGCTCAGCCGGTACTCGCGTCCTTATGGATCTTTACCACATCGGCATGTTGATGCATGGCATTCTGTGTGCCTATAGATCGGCATTTGCATGTTCCATCTTCGGCCCCGCTGTTGAAGAATTGACCACATGGCTGATAGACGTACCACATTGTTGATGGAGAGGCTGCGTGCACTTGCGGCCCGTAAGGAGAGATTCAGTTATGATGTGCGGGGTGACAGTCATGTGAATCGTGATATTGTGGTGGCGTATGACATGAAAGTGCCGGCCACCGCCGCAGAATTGGAATTCGTCATTGATCACGCATTGGAACATGATGCCATCGTTTCAGGCCACCGAGATCCCGACGGCAAGGTGCATTTCACCAGTTGCAGGCTCTTCACCGATGTGAACAATGCCGTACGTTTTGCAAGGGAGAACGGCCAGCGTACAGTATTCAACTGGAACAGGGGTGCTGAAGTCCTGGTCCACGAGCCGCCATCTGGCAGTCCATCGCAGGCCCGCGAGGAGCGATCTGTGTAAAACCGGGATACTTTGTGCCTTGGCATGGATCTGGCGAAGGGCGCCGATCATGAAGCACGCTGCCTTATTCGCCATTCTGATCACGGTCACGAGCTGTTCCGCCCAATTTCCGAAGGATCTGGACCGCACCATAGGGACATTTCCAGGGAAGGGCAGTAGCACCTTGAGCAATGATGAGGTGATCGCCGGCCTGAAGCAGGCATTGGAGAAAGGTGCGGAAATGTCCGTGCAAAAGGCTTCGGTAGTTGATGGCTTCTGGGGGAATGACCGGTTGCGCATTCCGTTCCCGGCCGAAGCCGAGAAGATGAAGACCACCCTGGTGCGGATCGGCATGCAGAAGCAGGTACAGGAATTCGAATTGACCATGAACCGGGCGGCAGAAGATGCGTCCAGGGAGGCAGCGGCCATCTTCATCACTGCGATCAAGGGAATGAGCGTTGGCGATGGTTTTGCGATCCTTCGCGGCGGTGACAATGCAGCCACCAACTATCTGAAAGAGAAGACCACGGCTGATCTGATCGCGCGATTCAGGCCGATCGTGGAACAGGCGACAAGTAAAGTGGCATTGGCGGAACATTGGGGCACACTGGCTTCGGCATACAACAGCGCAAGCTTCATCACCGGGGCACAAGCCGTGGATACCGATCTGAACGCGTATGTGACCCAGCGCGCGATCGATGGACTTTTCTTACTGGTGGCCGAGGAAGAAGCACGGATCCGCAAGGATCCATTGGCCCGCACAACAGATCTGCTTCGAAGGGTTTTCGGGGCCCAGTAGAGATCGTATCAGCGGACAGTACGCGAGTTGGTATGGCGCTTGATGCCATGCCGACCCGCCATATTATTTGGTCCATATACTATCTCTTCCATGGTGAACATCACTACTCTTCAGTACAATAGATCGCTACTCATAATTCTCACCGCTGCATTTTCGATCTCCGCGTTCTCCCAGATCGATCACGTGGTGATATCGCAGGCCTCTGCCGGAGGTGGAAATGCGGGCGCAGCTTTCACTCATGATTACGTAGAGCTCTTCAATCCGACCGGTGCTACGGTGACTCTTTCAGGCAAAAGCATTCAATATGCCGGCCCGATAGGTACTACATGGTCGGTACATGCCTTGGCAGGGTCCATCGGCCCAGGTGAGTTCTATCTGGTTCGAATGGGTGGTGGAACCCAGGGAGCCGGTGCGCCACTCGATCCAGACGAGGTCGGGTCGTTGAACATGGGTACCGTGGGTGGGAAGGTAGCGCTGGTCAACGGCACCGCGCCCCTCACCGGATCAGGCTGCCCGAGCGCTGCCAACGTGATCGACTTCCTGGGCTGGGGTACGGCGAATTGCGCCGAAGTGACAACAGCGCCGGCACATGCCAACGCCACTTCCACCAGACGAACGAACCCCTGCGTGGATACCAATAACAATCAAGCTGATTTCTCCACCGCCAATCCGCCCACGCCGCGAAATTCAAGCACCGCCCCGATCTACTGTTATCCGGTCCAATTGGTCATCACTTCCATCAGTCCGGCATCACCTCTGGCCAATGGAGAGTTCTCCGTGACCGTGGAAGCACAGAACGCATCCGGTGCACCACAGGGAGTGCTTCAGGCCACCACCATACAGTTGGGCACGAACGGGAATGCCGGTCCTTTAGGCGGCATCACCACAGGCATCATTCCACAAGGCGGAACTTCGGTGACCATCAACAACGTGAGTTTTGCCTCTACCGGTAACAACGTTACTGTAACGGCAACGGCCACAAGTGGACAAGCGCTACTTCAACCTGGTACGAGTGCGCCGTTCACCGTGGTTGCTTCACCGACAACACGCGTGCAATTCTCCATCGCATCGCAGACGGTTGATGAAGATGCCGGAACCGTAACGCTTACGGTAAGCATAACCGATCCGAGCGCTACGGAAGCCACTTCCGTTCTTGTGGCGCTGGCCAGCGGGAACGGGGCCTTGGTCGGCGGTTTCTCTTCGCAAACGTTGGTATTTCCTGCCGGAAGCTCCGAACCGCAGACCATAACGTTGGACCTTATCGATGATATGGAGTGTTCTGGATCGGAGGTGCTCAGCTTCGGCCTTGAGAACGTAACGGGAGGTCAAGGCCCCGCGCAGGTCGGCATACCCAGCACTCATACGCTCACCATTACCGAAGATGATCAACGCACTTCCGTTCAACTGGCCCGGCAGTTCTTTGATGGGTCGGGATCGGATGATTGGCAGATACTCTCCGGCGGAGCATTCATCAGCAATGATCCCGGAGCTGGAAGCACACCGCCGAACCAGGCGATCATCTCAGCTCCGGGCTCGTGGCAGGTGAGCAATGACCTTGCGACGTTGGAGCTCGGTACTGTTTTCATTGATAACTGGACAGACCTTACGTTGCGCATGCGTGTGGCCAGTCTCTCCGAGAACCCGAACAACGGCGCCGACCAGACCGATGAACTCCGTGTATTCGTTGACCTTGATGGGAACGGTTTTCCGGCCAGCCCGGATGTGACGATCACCGGAAATGTCAACTCGCGATGGGGTTTCAATGCTACGGGTACAGTGAGCACCACAACAGGATCACCGCTCGTCGTCGTAGCGCCATCGGGCACTACCGCTGCTGGTTACAGTACCATCGAGATCGGCATACCTGACGGAACGCAGAGCATCGGTCTGAAGATCATCGCGAACAATAATGCGAACCAGGAAGTATGGGTGGTGGAGAATATCGAATTGATAGGAAATGCCTGTCCACGGACCTACTGGAGTGCTGCCTCCGGTGATGTCGACGATCCGATCTGGAGCCCCTTCCCCGGTGGACCTGCCGGCGCGGCGATCATCAATGAGGTGGCGAATATTGTCATCACCGATGGCACAACGGTCACTTCGATCGATTCGGCCGCAGTGAATGAGCTTACAATAGAAACGGGAGCAGCGCTTGTATTTCCCGATAGTGCCGTCATGGTCGTTCACGGATCATCGATCGAGAACAATGGAGAAATGTCCATACTCTCAGGCCGCCTGAAATTGGTCGGAGAGACTCCTGTTTCATTCACGACCTCATCACCACTGGACATCTTCGACCTCACCTTCGAAACTCCAGAAGGTGCCGACCTCAATGGCGTTGTGAACATCCACGGCAGTTTACGGATACATATGGGCGTGCTCGATGCCTCCAACGCTACTGTTACGCTCGTAAGCGATGAGACCAATACAGGAAGGATCGGTGCAATGCCGCCGGCCACCGACTATATCGGTGAGATCACGATGCAGCGCTACATTCCTGGTGGTGCTACCAATTGGAGGCTGTTGGGCAGTCCTGTGGAAGGTGCCACCATTGCTCAATGGAAGGATGACTTCCTCACCGCCGGTTTCCCCGGATCCCACTTTCCCAATTTTGACGATCCCGTAGGAAGTGGCATTCTCTGGCCAAGCATTCGCTGGTATGATGAAACATACACGAGTCCTGAGGTGAATGTCGGAATGGTCGGTGTGGAAAGCGATCAGACGGTCCTGGAGATAGGCCGCGGATACGCGGCCTGGAGTGGCGACGCATTGGGAGGTACATCTCCCTTTACCATTGAGGTGATCGGTCCACCGAACATCGGGCATGATCCGATCGAACTTCCGATGACTTGGACCGATAGCGGGAACCCTTCTGTAGACGGATTCAACCTGGTATCGAACCCATTGCCCAGTCCGATCGAATTCTCTGAGATCGTACGTGGGGCCGATGTTGCAGATATCTATTATATCTACGATCCATCCACAGGCAACAATATTGCATGGTCCAACGGCATTGGGCAAGGATCGGCAGATGGTATCATCCGCAGCAGCCAGGGTTTCTGGTTGAAGGCGAATGGCCCGGATGTGACCACCACCGTTGATGAGAGCGCCAAGATCCTGATGTTGCAAGGTGGAACCTTCGGTGGTGACGTGGAGGTAACGGTTCCCCTGTTATCCCTGGAGATAACAAGTGGCTTGAACGGTTTTTCCGATCAGAGTTGGATCGTTTTCGAGAATGGATCGGCCGCGTATGATCCGATCGATGCGTTGAAACTGGTTTACGCTCATCCAGAAGCTCCGCAGATCGCAGTGCGCAGCAGCGATGACAGGGAGATGCAGATCGATTTCCGCGGAAGCTACGATCAGACCCTATCGATCCCGGTAACGGTCAACGTGGCTGTAAGTGGCACATACACCATCACAGCAGAAATGATGAACATCACAGGCCTTGGTTGCCTTGCGTTGGAAGATCTTGTGACAGGGACATTCACACCTCTGTCCGATGGAGCCATGTACAGCTTTGAGATCGATGCTGCCGATGGATCTGATGAACCCCGGTTCATTATTCATGGAGCACAGCCGATGCCCTTCACATATCAGAATATCACCTGCGCTGGAGATAATGATGGATCGGCCACGGTGGATGTGGGTGAGGGGTCTGTTGATGTGATCTGGATGGACATCTTCAGTACGCCGATCGATGAAGAGATCTCAGTGAATGGAGAAGTCTCCATCTCTGGGTTGGAGCCCGGGAATTACCTGGTGAAGGTGATGGGTCCAGAGGGAGTTTGTGGCGATCGGATCCATGAATTCACCATCAGCTCACCTCCTCCGCTTGAGGGTTCGGCAACGCTGGCGAACGAAGCCAGCTGCCAGGACGCCGAAGATGGACAGATCGATCTGGTGGTCATGGGCGGCACCGCACCATATACTTTCGAATGGAGCAATGGTGCTGAGACCGAAGATCTGGTCGCCATCCCGGGTGAGTATACGGTCATGATCACCGATGCTCACGGATGCACATGGGAAAGTATGCCTGTTGCGATAGATGCGGGCGGTGACGCTCCGCTGGCATCCTTCGAGACCGGCAGCATACTGGTGAACGAACCGGCATTCTTCAATAACACGAGCATCAATGGTAATAGCTATTTATGGGATCTTGGAGATGGAACCATCAGCACGGAGGTCTCACCCACGCACATCTATACAAGTCCGGGATCTTATCAAGTGACGCTCTCAGTTGATGGCGCTTCGTGTACGGCCACCGTTACATCGCAGGTTGTGGTGGAAGTGGGGTCATCGATCGGTAATTACGTCGAGGCTGAGCAGGTGAATGCCTGGGCTGGTGACAACTCGATCATCATCGAGCATCCGTATTCCGGTCCCGATCAACTGTACGTCCAGATCCTCGATGCCACTGGAAAGATCTATACCGAAAGGCGTCAGGCAGCTGTGCCGGGCAGGATAACGGTCCCTACGGCTGAGATGACCTCCGGAGTGTGGTTCGTTAGGGTTTCGCATGGTGAGAGTGAGAATACTTTCCGCATACCACTGATCCGTTGATCGAGAGACGTTTCTATGAGAAAAGCCCTGCCTTGGCGGGGCTTTCTCGTCAAGCGCGATCTCGGTCCAATGTTCCAGTAAAGCGGTGGTATGACTTTTGACCGACCATGACTGATATCATTCTTGGGACACTTTTTCATTATCATCCATCCAAGATCTATCCTATCATTATTCATCGTGCATGGAACG
>JAEZAU010000133.1 GCA_023430325.1 Bacteroidota bacterium
GGATAGAAGAGCGAGCGTCCTGTAATACATGGTGTTGCAGTTGAATGGCGCGGCACAAGTTAATGAAGGCGGTGATGCGCGCGAGGCGCCAAGGGCGAAGACCGTGCCGATCGGTAAAAAATAAGCCGCCCGGATCGGGGCGGCTTATTGTAAGAGATAAGTTTCTTAGAAAGCGTAGCCGAGGGAGAGGCTGAAACGAGGCAGGATCCCGGATGCAGCAAGGCCGAACCCTGGGTCGTCATCCGTCTCAGAATCGATCGAGACCGAGTTATAGGCTGCACCAAGGTTCAAGTCAAGAGCGAAAGCCTCGCCGAAGATCCATTGGTGACCTATCAGACCGCCGATGCCAAATGCAGTAACTGATGTCTCGCTGCCGGGGGTTGTAACACCGAAGAAGTCTTCAGGTTCCACTTTCCAAGTGAAGGTGTTGAAGTTCAGGAAAGGACCACCATAAAAGCCCTTCGGGTTCTCATGATTTCCAAAATGGAATCGATACTCTGGAGTGATACCGAAGCCTGAGAACTTACTATCACCCACCTTGAAGGAAATGATGTTGATGTTCAACTGGGCCGAGTGATTGTCATTGATCACACGCTCATAACCGACGTTGAAACTACCGAACAGCAATCCGATGGGATTGACCTTTACGACGTTCTCCTGCGCCTTGGAGGTACCAACGATCGCTACGGCAAGAGCGATTACGAGTAAACGAAACTTCATTGTGTGTTGTATTGGTTGATGGGTCGCAAATGTATGTCCATCGGGCAATGGCCATACGGTCCGCAAAAGAAAAAGGGGCGGATTACCGCCCCTTTTGCAATGAACCGACTGAGCCTTAGCGGCTGCCGAACATATAAGCGGCGCGCAGGCCGAGGTATGAATTGGTAACGGTGGTCTCTTCAACGCCAGTGGCCGTTACTTCTACACCTTCAGCAAAGATCATCTGATAACGCAAGGAGAGATCGATGTTCTCACCTACAACATAGCCGATCAATGGAGCGATGCCGAAGTTGGTCTGCATTTCAGATGACTCTTCAAAGCCTGTAGTGGTGAGCTCGATCGTCTTAACGGATTGCATGTGCACACCCGTCAATAAACCCGCATAGAATCCCGCCTGGTTCTCGCTGAAATAGTACTTCAAGCCGACCTGAACAGGTATCAATCCAGCAGCCTCTGCCTCGGCGATCGTAACACCGAGAACTTCAATGTCCTTTCCTGAGAAAGAGATATATCCAGCTTGTGCCATGAAGCCCAGGTTATCGCCAATTGGGATCTCGTAGCCAAGGCTCACACCAAAACCAATCCCGTAGCCATCGCCAAAATCACCCATTGGTACGCCGAGCTCAAGACCGGCCGAGAAACGATTCTCCTGGGCCATGGCTACACCACAACCCACGATGGCCATAGTGGCCAGAAGGATCCGTACTTTCATGTTCTTCTGTTTTGGTTTTCGGCCCCAAATCTAGGATCCGTCGCCAAATAAACAAGTATCATCGATCATTGATATCCACAGGTCTTCCTGAGATCCGCGCCGATCCTGCAAAAGCGAAGGCATGAAAAAGTTGGATCGAAGATCTCCACAGGGCTTCCCGGTCCGGGGCAGATCGCTACCTTTACACCCCGTGATCACCTCTCCTTTCCAGGGATCGATCGCCATGTGATGACGGGTTCCACCAAATACATTTTCGTTACAGGCGGCGTTACCAGCTCCCTGGGTAAAGGCATCATCAGCGCAAGCCTGGCCAAACTGCTGCAGGCCCGCGGCTTCACGGTAACCATTCAAAAGCTCGATCCCTACATCAATGTGGATCCCGGCACGCTCAATCCCTATGAGCATGGCGAATGTTTCGTGACCGAAGATGGCGCCGAGACCGATCTGGACCTGGGCCATTACGAGCGTTTTCTCAACGTGCCCACCAGCAAGGCCAACAACGTCACCACCGGCCGCATCTACCAGAACGTGATCAGCAAGGAGCGCCGCGGCGAATTCCTGGGCAAGACCGTGCAGGTGATCCCGCACATCACCGATGAGATAAAGGCCCACATACAGGCACTGGGCCGCAAACGGGTCTATGATTTTGTGATCACCGAGGTCGGCGGCACGGTAGGCGATATTGAAAGTCTGCCGTACCTGGAGGCCATCCGCCAGCTGAAGTGGCAGAAAGGCCGCGATTGTCTGGCCATCCATCTTACGCTCCTGCCCTACCTGGGCACCACCGGGGAATTGAAGACCAAGCCCACGCAACACAGCGTAAAGGAACTGCTCAGCCTGGGCGTACAACCCGATGTGCTGGTGTGCCGCACCGAACATCCCATGGGCCGCGGCATGAAGGAGAAGATCGCGCTCTTCTGCAATGTTGAACCCCAGGCAGTGATCGAAAGCCGCGATGCCGAAACGATCTACGATGTGCCCCTGATGATGTTGGAGGAAGGGCTGGATGAAGTGGTCCTGCGCAAGCTCGGCATCAACGAATTCCCGCCCGCCGATCTGGAACAGTGGAACGATTTCCTACGCCGTTACAAGGAACCGAAGAGTGAGGTACATGTAGGCCTTGTAGGCAAGTACGTGGAATTGAAGGACGCGTACAAAAGCATCAAGGAAGCTCTTGAACATGCCGGCGCCGAGAACGAAACGAAAGTGCACATCCGCTGGATCCACAGCGAGAGGCTCAACACCAAGAACATCGCCAAGCAGCTCGGTGGGCTCAGCGGCATTCTGGTGGCGCCGGGCTTCGGCCATCGCGGTGTTGAAGGAAAGCTTGAAGCGATCCGCTTCGCCCGGGAGAACGGCATCCCGTTCTTCGGCATCTGCCTCGGCATGCAGTGCGCAGTGATCGAGTTCGCGCGTAACGTGCTGGGCCTCGAAGGCGCCAACAGTACGGAGATGGATCCCAATACTCCGCATGGTGTCATCGCCATGATGGAGGAACAGAAGAACATCAGTGACAAAGGCGGCACCATGCGTCTCGGCGCGTATGAATGCTCCATCAAGGACGGAACTCTGGCGGCTGAGATCTATGGCAGCAGGAACATCACCGAACGGCACCGGCACCGGTTCGAGTTCAACAACGCATACCTCAAGAAGTACGAAGAGGCCGGCATGATCGCAACGGGCATCAACCCGAAGACCAGACTGGTGGAGATCGTGGAGCTCAAGGACCATCCCTGGTTCGTGGGCGTGCAGTTCCATCCGGAATACCGCAGCACCGTGGCAAGGCCGCATCCGCTGTTCGTGCATTTCGTGCGCGCCGCCATGGAGCAGAGCACAGTGGAGCAGGGCGATGCACGCAGCGCAAGTCGTTGATCTTTTCGGGCGACTTTCCGTCAGGTCGTGGCTGCGGCTGCAAGTCCTCGCTGCGCTCCGGGCTTTCCGCCTTCGCCCCTTACGCAGATCGCGTCATTCCAGATCACGTGTGGGTCAAGCCCGGAACGATCATGCGTTGCGCCAGCGCGTGAAGGATAGAAGCGGCACCCCGCAGCACAGCGAGGAGTATAGCGGATAGCCTGACCCCGCCTTCGCCAATGCTTCGGCGGCACGCCGATCGACCAGGCGGGGGCACGCCCAAAAAACCGATCCACCCTGCTACGATCGACAAGGCTATCTTTGCCGCCCTTTAGCCACCGACACACCCGGGGGCAACGTACATGGATCGTAATTCTGCCATAGGCCTTCTGCTCATTGCCGCCATTCTTATCGGTTACACGTGGCTCACCATGCCGGACGCTGAACAGCGCGCCGAACAACAGCGTGTGGAGGACAGCATTCAAGTAGCCCAGAATGAACAAAAGGCGCTGGATGCCGAACGCAAACTGCAGCAGGAACGCGCAGCCCAGCAGACGGTGGCAACGCCGATCGATACGGCGAACGCCGGGCTTGTGATCGACGCGGACAGCGTACGGAAGGCGCAACTGCACCAGCAGTATGGCCATCTGGCGGCAGCGGCCGAAGGTGAGGCCAGTGATGTGGTGATCGAGAACGATCGGATACATGTGGCCATCAGTACAAAGGGTGCGCAGCCCAAGGTCATCCACCTGAAGAATTATCGTACCTACGGCGGCGACCCGTTGTTGTTGGCCGATCCGGACAGCAACCGGTTCGAGTTCCGCTTTTTCCTTGGCAACCTCGATCTGAGCACGCGCGATCTGTACTTCGAGCCGGAGCAATTAGGCCCGGGCTCCGTGCGACTGAAGACCAACACTGGAAATCCCGGCCGGTATCTGCAGATCACCTATACGCTGGACAGTGCCGATTACTTCATGGACGTGCGGGCAGAGATCGTGGGCCTGCAACAGGAGATCGATCCGAAGAACCTGTTCTTCCATTGGGATCTTGTAGGCCGCAGCAACGAAAAGTACCAGCCGGCGGAGATGCAGAAATGCGGCATCTATTACAAGTATTTCAGTGATGATCGCGATTATCTCAGCGAGACCGATGCCGACAAGCTGACGCTAACCGGCCGCACGAACTGGATCGCCTTCAAGCAGGATTTCTTCAGCCTGGCCATGATCAGCAAGGATGGTTTCAGCGGCAGCGGATCGGAGATCGCCATAACGCCGCTCACCGATCCGAAATTCACCAAACGTTACGAGGCCAAACTCTATTTCGACAAGGATCGCAGCGCCCACCTGGACATTCCGATGCGCCTTTACATGGGCCCCAACCATTACAACACGCTGACCGCAACGGAGATCGACCAGTTCGATCGCATCATCGATCTGGGCTGGGGGATCTTCGGGTGGATGAACAAATGGATAGTGATCCCGATCTTCAATTTCCTCAACCAGTTCAACCTCAGCTACGGCATCATCATTCTGGTGCTCACGATCGCGATAAAGCTCCTTCTTACACCGCTCACTTACAAGAACCTGGTCTCCAGTGCCAAAATGCGCGCGCTGAAACCGGAGATGGATGCGATCAACGAGAAGAACAAGGACGCCGATCCGCTGAAGAAGCAGCAGGCCACCATGGAACTGTACCGCAAAGCAGGCGTGAATCCGGCAAGCGGGTGCGTACCCATGTTGATCCAATTGCCGATCCTGTACGCCATGTTCCGCTTCTTCCCGGCGAGCATCGAGTTGCGCCAGGAGAAATTCCTATGGGCCGATGACCTCAGCAGTTACGACAGCATTTTGGACCTGCCGTTCGAGATCCCATGGTACGGCGATCACGTGAGCCTTTTCACACTGCTCATGGCGGCCAGTACGATCGTCTACTCATTGATCAACCAGAAGCAGATGCCTACGCAGCAAGGCATGCCGAGCATGAAACTGCTCATCTGGATGTTCCCGATCATGATGCTGTTCTTCCTGAACAACTTCAGCGCCGGCCTCAGCTATTACTATCTGCTGGCGAACATCATCAGCATCCTCCAAATGACCGTGCTGCGCAAATGGTTCGTGGATGAGGACAAGCTTCGTGCACAGTTGCTCACCAACATGAAGACGCCGAAGAAGAAGAGCCGCTGGCAGCAGCGCTTGGAGGAGATGCAGAAGCAGCAGCAGGTGGCGGCCAAAAAGAGGCGGTAACTGGTCGTGGAGGTTGAAGGTTGAAGGCTGGAGGCTG
>JAEZAU010000188.1 GCA_023430325.1 Bacteroidota bacterium
CACGCCTACCCGCCAGGATTTCATCATAGGCAACCTGAAGGTGGAGAAGGACCTGGTGGAGGAAATGAAGATCGATCCGGTGAAAGTGATCGCAGGAAAACTGGCCGAAGTGGAAGAAGAAGTATGATCATGATGCGCGCACGGGAACAGTGGACCATGCGGACTGATGCTCATGCCTGCGATCGAACATGTGCCCATGGAAGATCCATGCGTCGCCTTCTTTTGGGTGCGCTCATGTTCACATGCGCTCATGTTCCAATGGGCACATGGCTCTCGGCACAATCCACCGGCGAAGTGCGCATACTCACCGTGCCCGAACAAGGTGTCAGCTACGTGCTCGATGGAAAGTACCGCATGACCGACCGGCAGATCACATTATCAGAAGGCGATCATCGTTTCGTGTTCTGGGCACCGGAACATGCCATGCTGGATACCACCATCTTCGTGATGGGCAATTACACGTACAACCTCAATATCAAGTTGCAAAGGCCGCCGGAGTATGTGGCGTACCGCAATTCAGTAGAGAAGTACGAACAGAAAAAGAAGCTTGGCCGTTGGCTGCCCCCTGTTGTGGCAGGCGGTTTCCTGGCATGGACGGCGGTGAACACTGTGAGGCTCATCAAGGCCGATTCCGACCTGCGGGATCTGGGGTCGAGTTACTCCACCTTGTCCGATCCAGCAGCGATACATGCGTTGAAGTACGAACAAATTCCGGCCGCCCAGGACGATCTCCGTTCGATCCGTACTCAGACCTACATCAGTTCGGGCCTGTTGGCCGCATCGATCGGTGCCATGATCTACATCCGCCAGAAGCAGGCACGATCCGTTCCACCCACATACCAGGACAACGAACGATTGCGCTTCGAAGGATTGGTGTGGGTACCGGGACCTTCCGGCGGAACCTGGGCCTCGGCCATAACGATACCATTGCGATGAAAGGCTGGCACATCATCATGGTCTTGCTGCTGGCGGGGTGCGGCAAGGATGAAGTGGATGTCTCCACCATGACCAACAACCCCTTCGATCAGGAATATCAAGGACCCCAGGTGATCGAACTGGTGGATGCCTATGTGGAGACGATCAATGTTCCGGTGGAACAGCCCAATGGACAGGTCACCTATGAACCGGTGGACCACCAGGTGATCGAAGTACGTGTACGCCAGGATCTCTTCCTATCACCGGCCAGCTACCAGGTTGGCGTTACGAGGAACGGTCAAGTACAGCTGTTGAACCCGGAACCGCCGGGATCGGACCGGTTCAAGTACAAATTCGCTCCGCCAACCCCGGGAGTTCCGGTGTGTGCCGATTACCGATTGATGAACAATTTTTCCGGGGCCGTGAGCTATGGGATATGTGCCACGCTGTAACGGAGCGATGAGAAGACGACAATGGCAGACGAGAATTTGAACGAAGAGCTCGGACCCCAGGAGACCGGGGACGCTGAAGGTGCTGGCGGATCATCATCCACAACGCCGGGCAACAACAAAGGCATTCCCGGCACTGGTGCAGGTGGTGAGTTCTCCGTAAGCGGCATGTACCGCAACTGGTTCCTCGATTATGCGAGCTACGTTATCCTGGAGCGTGCCGTGCCTGCCTTGTATGACGGTCTTAAACCGGTGCAGCGCCGCATTCTGCACAGCATGAAGGACCTCGATGATGGGCGCTACAACAAGGTGGCCAACATCATCGGGCACACCATGCAATACCATCCGCATGGCGATGCTTCGATCGGCGATGCACTGGTGCAGATGGGGCAGAAGGACCTGCTGATCGACACGCAGGGGAACTGGGGCAACACCCTCACAGGCGACAGTGCCGCGGCACCGCGATACATCGAAGCACGCCTCAGCAAGTTCGCGCTTGAAGTGGCCTTCAACCCGAAGACCACTGAATGGCAGCTGAGCTATGATGGCCGCAACAAGGAACCGGTCTTTCTTCCGGTGAAATTCCCGCTGCTGCTCGCGCAGGGTGGTGAAGGCATCGCGGTGGGCCTCAGCTGCAAGGTGCTGCCGCACAACTTCATCGAGCTCATCGACGCCAGCATCGCGGTGCTGCGCAACAAGCGCTTCGAGCTCGTTCCGGATTTTCCCACCGGCGGCCTGGCCGACGTGAGCAATTACAACGATGGTGAACGCGGAAGCCGCATCCGCTGCCGGGCACGCATCCGAAAGGAGGACAACAAGACCCTGGTGATCACCCAGATCCCCTTTGGCACCACCACCACCAGCCTCATCGAGAGCATCATCAAAGCCAACGACAAGGGCAAGATCAAGGTGCGGCACATTGAGGACAACACCGCCGAGAACGCAGAGATCCTGGTACACCTTGCCGCCGGCGTTTCACCGGACAATACGATCGATGCGCTTTTCGCCTTCACCGATTGCGAGGTGAGCATTGCGCCCAATGCGGTGGTGATCGAGAACGACAAGCCGCGTTTTGTCAGCGTGTCGGAACTGCTGAAGATCAGTACCCAGAACACGCTGCGCCTGCTGGAGCTCGAGCTCAAGATCAAGAAGGGTGAACTGGAGGAGCAATGGCACTTCGCTTCGCTGGAAAGGATCTTCATCGAGAAGAAGGTATACCGCAAGATCGAAGAGGCCGAGACGTGGGAGCAGGTGATCGATTTCATCGATCGGGGTTTGAAGCCGCACATCAAGGAGCTGAAACGCCCGGTGACACAGGACGACATCGTGCGGCTCACCGAGATCAAGATCAAGCGCATCTCGAAGTACGACAGCTTCAAGGCCGACGAGCACATCAAACAGCTCAGCGAGAACATCGCCGAGGTGCAGAACAAGCTCGATCACATCATCGACCACGCCGTAGATTATTTCAAGGAACTGAAAAAGAAATATGGTGCCGGGCGCGAGCGCAAGACAGAGATCCGTACGTTCGATACGATCGTAGCCACAAAAGTGGCCGTGGCCAACCGCAAGCTTTATGTGGACAAGACCGAAGGGTTCGCTGGTTGGAGCTTGCGCAACAATGAATTCGTATGTGAGTGCTCGGATATCGATGACATCATCGTTTTCCGGGACAATGGCTCCATGATCGTTACCAAGGTGGCCGACAAGAAGTTCATCGGCAAAGGCATCCTGCATGTGGGCGTGTGGAAAAAGGGTGATGAACGCACGATCTACCACCTGATCTACCAGGACGGCCCCAAAGGCGCGTATTACATGAAGCGCTTCGCGGTAACGGCGATCACCCGCGACAAGGAATATGATCTTACCAGCGGCAGGCCCGGCAGCAAGGTGGAATACTTCAGCGCCAACCCCGATGGAGCCGCCGAAGTGGTGCACATTGTGTTGCGTCCGCGCCCGAACCTTCGCAAGAACAAGTTCGATGTGGACTTCAG
>JAEZAU010000035.1 GCA_023430325.1 Bacteroidota bacterium
CCTCCCAGACCTGCTCATGCGTACTGGGACTATAATTCTCCAGGTATTCCGAGATCACCTCGTCAGTGGGTCCATCGCGGCGTACCAGCCCTTTCTCCATCCACACGATGCGGGTGGAGAGTGCCCGCACCGGCACCATGTTATGGCTCACCAGAAGAATGGTCCGGCCTGAATCTGCCACGCGCCGCATGCTTCCGATGCATTTTTGCTGGAAGTCGGCATCGCCAACGGCAAGCACTTCGTCCACGATGAGGATCTCGGGATCGAGGTGTGCGGCCACAGAAAAGCCGAGGCGCACCTTCATTCCGCTGCTGTACCGCTTGATCGGTGTATCGATGTGGTGCTCGATGCCACTGAAGGCGATGATCTCATCGAGCTTGCGCTTGATCTCAGCGTGGCGCATGCCGTAGATGGCGCCGTTGAGAAAGATGTTCTCGCGTCCGGTAAGTTCCGGATGGAAGCCCGTGCCTACTTCCAACAGGCTCGATATGCGGCCGCGCATACTGATCTTGCCCCGCGTGGGCAGGGATATTCTGGAGAGAAGTTTCAATAGCGTGCTCTTGCCTGCCCCGTTCCGACCGACAATGCCCAGGATCTCACCTTCCTTCACTTCGAAGTTCACGCCACCCAGGGCCCAGAAATACCGGCCCTGGCGCTGTTCCTTCGGATCGCGGATGGGTTGATCCTTCGGTCGGCCCGTGATACCGGCCCAGAATTCCTTGAGCTCATCGGTAAGCAGATCCCTACCGATAACGCCAAGCCTGTACCGCTTGGCCACATCTTCTACACGTATGACGGGAAGGCCTGCCATCTTCAGATGATATCCGCAAAAGATCGTTCCACACGCTGGAACATCGATAGGCCAAGAACGATCATGACCGCTGCCACTGCTGCCGAATAAGTGAGCGTCATCCATTCCATGGGCATGCCCATGAGTGCCGACCGGAATCCTTGGATCACAGGGGTCATGGGATTCAGTTCCAGTAATAGTCTAAGCTTTGAGCCAGGTGCGCTCATGTCCAACGGGAATATCACCGGGCTGGCATACATTCCCAACTGCACAGCGAAACCGATCAAGAAGGTCAAGTCCTTGAACCGTGTGGTGAGGGCCGCCACAACCAGGCCGATCCCGAAAGCAAGTAGAACGATGACCAGGGTCAGTACGGGAAGCATCAATATTTCGGCACCTGGTGCCCATGGATATTTCCCGATGACACGATAGATGAGAGCGAAAACGAAGAATGATGTCAATTGTACCAGGAAGCTCATTCCTGTTGAAATGGTGGTGGCCAGTGGTGATATGAGCCGGGGGAAGTAGACCTTGGTCATCAGGGCCGCGTTCCAGTTCAATGTCTGGCTGGTGCGGTTGATGACATTGGCGAAATAGAGCCAGGGCACCACGCCGCTGAGATAGAACAACAATGGAGGAACGCCCGAAGGCGACATGCGGGCCATGATGCCGAAGACCACCGCGAACATGATGGAAGTAAGCAACGGTTGAAGCACCTGCCAGATGGGCCCGAGTATGGTCTGTTTATAAACGGCAAGAAGGTCTCGCCGCACCAGGAGCATGAGCAGATCACGATAGGCCCAGATCTCTTTAAGACCCAATCGCCACCAGGAGCGGGCCGGGCTTATCACCACATCCCAAGTCGCTTCATGCGCCGCTTTGGAGATCATTGTATCAGCTCACTTCCGCCGAGCGGGACTTCTTTTCCTTCACACTACCGTTCTGACCTTGCTTCGAACGCTTGCTGCGGCCATAGCCATAGCCGTAACCATAACCACTGCCATAGCCATACGCATAACGATAGCCATAGCCGTAATTGGTGTTGTAGTAGTACTTGCTCTTCTTGATGCGGACACCGTTCAAGATGAAGCCATTGTTCTTGTTGGGGCTGTTCTGTAGAACATCCATGGCATTGAGGATGTGGTCTTTGTCGGCGAATCTGGTATTGACCACAAAGAGCGTCCCATGCACATACTTCATCATCACGATCGCATCAGTGATAAGGCCCACCGGCGGAGTATCCACAATGATATAGTCATACTCATGAACGCCTTCGCGGAAAAGCTGCTCCAGATATTTGCTGAGCACCAGTTCTGATGCGTTGGGCGGGGTGGGACCCGAAAGGATGACATAGAAGTTCTCGAATTGTGTGGGCATCACACCTTCGCGCCATGGCAATTTGCCGATCAGTATGTTGCTCAAGCCCGTGGCGCTCACCAGGCCAAGGCCTTTACCGACCTTCGGTTTGTGCAGATCAAGCTCAAGGAGGAGTACTTTCTTCCCGGCCTTCGCCAGAATGGCACTGAGGTTCACCGAACAGAAGGTCTTGCCCTCGTTTGGCCGGTAGCTGGTGACCATTATCACCTTTCCACCATCACCTTCCACCGGAATGTATTCCAGGTTGGTGCGCACCGTACGGAATGATTCGGTGATGGCCGCTTTTGGATCTGTATCCACCACCACATAGTTCTCCTCCGCTTTTTCACTGGCTATGATCTCACCATAGATGGGCAGAGGTGTATGCTCCTTGAGCTCTTCGGCATTCTCTATCCGATCATAAAAAATGATGCGGATGAAGACGATCAGGAGTGCCAGCACCACACCACCGAGAAGGAACGTGTAGAAGATCTTTGTTTTATCGGGACGGGTGACACCAAGGGGTCTTGCCATCTCGATCACCTTGGTCTGGGGAACTATGCCGGCCTTTGCAATGACCGTTGATGCCCGTTTCTCCAACAGGAAGAGGTACATCTTCTCATTCACCTGTAGTCTGCGTTCAATATTGAGTATGTCCCGTTGGCTGGCAGGGAGGCTACGGATCATGGCCTCATAATCCTTCAACTGTTCCTGTATATCACGGATCTTGGCCTCAATGGCCGCCTTTGAATTCTTGATGTAGACCAACAGGTTCGCCCGGTTCAGATGAAATGTGGAATCCAGTTGCTTGATCCCCATGTTCTGATCGGTGCCACTATAGAGCATGCTGTTCCGCGTCATCTGCATGCGGTACAGTTCGGTGAGCGTCTCCTTCAGAAATTGATCATCAGTAATGTAGATGGCTGGCGGCAACAACCTCTCATCATCACTGTTCCTCACATAGTCCTCCAGTGAATTGAACGACCCTATCTCCAATTCGAGCTGTCGCCGGGTCTGATCGTACTTCACCAGCTCCTGGAAATAGATGTTCTCCTCCCTTCCGAGATTCAAGATATCCTTGCTCAACTTGTAGTTCTGCAATTCATCTTCATGGTGTTCAAGGATGACAGTTACTTCATCGAGCTGCTTGTCGATGTAGCCCAGTGTATTCTCATTGATATCGAACTCGCTCTGGAGCGTGTAGTCTATATACACCTTCGAGAGGGTATCGAGGAACATCTTGGCACGCACGGCGACCTCATCCTCTGCCGTGATCTTCAGGATTGTGGTGAAATCTTCGTTGTGTACAGCTATGCGGCTCTTGAACTGCCCTACCAACGAATTGCGATCATGCCTTACGAACTGGTAATCGGTGGCCGAATAGGTCTCGATAGTGCTCGGTGTGATGTAAGGAGACTTCACCACGCGAATAAGGAACTCTGAATCCGGGTCCTGTACCTGTTGATCGAAAGGAAAGATCCGTTTCACGATCTCACCCCCCCGATCGTAGCTGAGCTGGTAGTTGTCCGCATCTACGATGTGCAGATCTATGGGCCTGTTGTAGAGCCGCTGATCCAGCACATCCATATGAACGGTGAATGGTAATGTGCCATGTACCTGGGATCGCTTGAACCGTCCGACTACGTAATACGAAACGTCGAAGTCCAGTTTATCCAGGGTCTTGTTGATGAGATCGTGTGATGTAAGGACCCTCTTCTGGTTGACGATATCACCATAGACACCCACATAACCAAGGTTCTTATACATCTGATTCTGGTAACCGTACACCTCATTGTCCTTAAGCAGGATCTGTGTAGTGGCACCATAGATATCAGGCAGCTTGTAGCTGTACAAGTACGCCAGCACGGAGGACAACATCAGCGATACGGCCACTATGTACCAGTTCTTGGAGGCTATCCGCATGAAGTAGCGGAGGTCCTTGGCCTCTACGATGTTGCCGCGCTGGGGTTGTCTGGGTATTGCTGCCATTGGGAGGTGGAGCAGGTGCGTTGGCACCTACCGGCAGCCGCTTCACCCGGCCGCACGATATCCTGCAAATATAGCGGACCGCCCTCGGATAACAGCGCTGAACGTCCTCAGAAATGAGCGATCTGCATTACAAGGTGGCAAGCGTGCCAGTGATCTCTTACTTTTGGACGCGCGTCGGCGCTCCGCTAAAAGATGAGATACGTACGCTTCTTGGTCATCCTGTTCGTTATCACGCTACCATTAGCGGTGCCTTTGGCCGCGCAACCGATCGGTGGCCCCCCTCCCTGCTGGCCCCCTCCATGCATCCCGATAGATGGAGGCCTTGGGTTCCTTATAGCGGCCGGTGCCATCCTCGGTGGTAAGAAAGCACTTGATCTGAAACGTTCCCGTAACGCCGGCCGGTGATGCAACACCTTTCCACCGCTCCGGTGGTGAGGCTCGATCCGATCCTTCGCTTTTTCATCCTCGCCGCCCTGCTCTACCTCGGGTGGTATCTGCTCTACGAATTCCTGATCCATCCGCACGGTACGCTGGATCGCATGCTCATCGATGCGCTCACCTGGTCAGGCGGGGTGCTGCTTCAGTGGAGCGGGCATGAACTGCTTCCTGAACCTGCTTTCGATAATAACCGCTACATCGGTGTGCAGGGAGGTTCCTTCCTCTGGATAGGCGACCCCTGCAATGGCCTGAACGTGATGGCGGTCTTCCTCATCTTCCTATTGGCATTCCCAGGTCCAACGGCACATAAAGGCTGGTATGCGATCCTGGGGATCCTGAGCATCCATCTGGTGAACGCGATCCGTGTTGCGGTGCTGGCGCACGTGGTCACCATCAACTATGAATATCTCAACTTCAATCATGATCTGGTCTTCTATGTCGTGGTCTACGGTTGGGTCTTCCTGCTCTGGTATATCTGGGTGAAGAAATTCGCCCCAGCGGCGCTTCCAATGAATGCCGGATGAACCGGCGCACCATTGGTGTAGTGGTCATTGTGGCTTTGGCCGTAGCGAGCACCATGCTTCGCGATTACCTGTTCGTGAACTTGAACTACCAGATGGATCATCTGGCCGAGCAGACAGCTTATTCATACGCGCATTCCCGTTTCCAAGCCCAGGTGGCACATCTGGACCTTGCCGATCTGGTCCGCTGGAAATGGTTCCTGGCGATCGCTTTCGTGTTATTCTCCCTGCTTCTTGCGATCGGTCTCTCCAGGGTACTCTTCGGTGATCATCGCTATGCAAGACCGATCGTATTCGGTTATGCAGCTTTGGGTTGTGCTTCATTCCTTTTTCATTGGCTCTCCTCAGGCGCCGATGCCTGGTATAACATCTCCGTGAAGCTTTTGCATGCACTGCAATACCCGGTCATCCTGCTGTTCATCTGGGGAGCGCATCAACTGTGGAGCTTGCGTAGGGCAGGGTGATGTGCCCGTCTATCTTTGCGGCCCTTCCTCATCCACATGCAACGAGATACCGCAGTATTCGACATCATTGAACAGGAAAAATGGCGCCAGACACGCGGGCTTGAATTGATCGCCAGCGAGAACTACGTGAGCCCACAGGTGCTGGAGGCAATGGGTTCCGTAATGACCAATAAGTATGCTGAAGGTCTGCCTGGAAAGCGGTACTACGGTGGTTGCGAACATGTGGACCAGACCGAGAACCTCGCCATCGATCGGGTGAAACAGCTATTCGGGGCCGTATGGGCCAATGTTCAACCCCACAGCGGTGCCCAGGCCAATGCCTCGGTGATGCTGGGCTGCCTGAAGCCCGGTGATACCATTCTCGGTTTCGATCTGAGCCATGGCGGTCACCTCACACATGGCAGCCCAGTGAACTTCAGTGGAAAGCTTTATCGCCCCGTGTTCTATGGCGTGAAGAAAGAGACCGGTCTGGTGGACATGGAGATGGTGGCCGACCTGGCGAGAAAGGAAAGACCAAAGATGATCATCTGCGGGGCCAGCGCCTACAGCCGGGATTGGGACTATGCCGCTTTCAGGAAGATCG
The DNA here is from genome assembly GCA_023430325.1 of Bacteroidota bacterium. Lineage (GTDB taxonomy): Bacteria > Bacteroidota > Bacteroidia > Flavobacteriales_F > PHOS-HE28 > PHOS-HE28. The sequence goes on from JAEZAU010000035.1 coordinate 6,142, forward strand.
CCGATGAAGTGGGTGCCATCCTGCTTGCCGATATCAGCCACCCTGCGGGATTGATCGCTGCGCGGCTCTTGAACGATCCCCTTCCACACTGTCATGTGGTCACCACAACCACGCACAAGACCTTGCGCGGCCCACGTGGTGGACTGATCATGATGGGCAATGACATAGAGAATCCATGGGGCCTGAAGACGCCTAAAGGCGAGATGCGCATGATGAGCGCCATCCTGGATGGCGCGGTTTTTCCGGGTACCCAAGGTGGCCCGCTGGAACATGTGATCGCCAGCAAGGCCATCGCCTTCGGCGAAGCGCTCGATCCATCCTTCAAGATCTATGGGCAGCAGGTCATCGCCAATGCGAAGGCCATGGCAAAAGGATTCACCGACCTGGGCTATGATGTGATCAGCGGAGGCACCGACAACCACTGCATGCTCATCGATCTGCGCAACAAGAATGTCACAGGCAAGGAGGCCGAAAAGGTGCTTGGCAAGGTGGATATCACCGTGAACAAGAACATGGTGCCTTTCGATGATCAAAGCCCGTTCGTGACCAGCGGCATCCGTGTCGGTACCCCGGCAGTGACCACCCGGGGGTTGAGGGAGGCCGAATGCACGCAGATCGTTCAATTGATCGATTCGGCCATCAAGTACCGGGAAGACCAGAGCGAGCTCGATCGCATCCGTTTCCAAGTGAACGGAATGATGCGGTTGAAGCCTTTGTTCGGTTGGTAACGCCGACAATGTTCGCGCCCGCCATACGGTCTGCCTTACGTTGGTTCACACGACATATACCCGTGCGTGGCAGGATGAAACTGGCGGACAAGCTCGGTCTTCTTGCAGCACCGGAGGGACCGCAGATCCACGTGGTGAACGGAATGCGTATCGAACTGGACCATTCCATACTTACACACCGCCTCATGTTCTACGATCTCTACGAAGAGAACGTGATGAATTTCCTGAAAGGGTATCTGAAGCCTGGTATGACCGTCTTCGATCCGGGGGCGAACCTTGGATATTTTGCTGCAAAGTGCCTGGGATGGATCAGACCCGGCGGAAGAGTGATCTCCTTCGAACCATCACACACCTGCCTTGACCGGCTGAAGTTGAATGCGGACCTGGAGGATTGGGAACTGCATCCGATCGCTTTGACGGACCATGTGGGTGAAATGACCTTTTACGATACGCCGCGCGTCATCTCCCGTGGATACGCCTGCCTTGAAGGAGTTGCCGATCCAAAAGACCGGATAGAGCATCCGGTGCATGTGACAACGATCGATCGCTTCTGTGAGGAAAAGAAGATCGGACGGATCGATTTCCTGAAATTGGATATCGAGAGATCTGAATTGCCTGCATTGAAAGGTGCCCAAAGAATGATCGCCGAACATGCCATTCCGGTCATCTTGATAGAGACCACTCTTCTTACGGATTCCGATCGCGAAGCAGTCACCAGGATGGATCTGCTGCTTAGGAATGCCGGCTATTCATCATTCCAAGTGGAAAGGAACGGGAGACTGCGGCCCATCGATGTGCTTACGCGGCGATCGTTGCGCGAGGATATCATCTGGAAGTTGTGATCATTCTCATGCGACCTGGTATCATCAACAGTTTCCGTACTTCACGATCATTCATCCAGATCGGATAACAAAGTATAAAAGCAAAGGCCATTTCCGGGATCTGGAAAATGATCGCGGTGACAACATGGAAAAGAATGCCCGCGATCATCCAGGGTATCCGTGTTCGCTGGAACCATATCGCGATCGGAAAGGTGATCTGGAAAAGCAAGGTCGACCAAGTCAGGAGCATCATCACGACCGGCCACCTCAACAACCATTGCGGTCCATATAGCGGATCGGAAACGACCACAGCGATGGCATCGCCACTGATCCACAGATCGCCTGTCATTTTGTGCATTGCCGTAGCCACGTAGGCGATCAACAGCTGCAGCCGCACGATCCAGAAGGCGGCCGTTCCGATGACGGAGGGATGTTCACCTTTTCGTGGCTCCGGCAGAAAGATCAGCCAGAAAAGCATGTTGGAGATCAGTTGCTGGCCGCCGCTGGATGCCAGCCACGCCTTGTTCATCAGGCTGGTGAACAGCGCCCAGATCATCACTGAAAGAACGAGGTCCGATCGGCGCAACAACTGGAACGTGGCCAGAAAAAGTAATATCGCAACGCCCACCACTTCCCACCCTTCCGCCCAACTGTTGAACGCGTGCGTAAAGGACCGGGCGAAGCCCGGCGCCGGTAGTGCCGGAGAGATCGGATCGGACCACAATTCTTCCATCGCGGGAAGGGAGGTCAGGATGAAGCCGATCAACCACACATGCAGCGCATGACGGAACAGAACAATGCTGTTGGGCGAGACCTTCACTCCTTCCCCAATTGGATCCGCGTTATACTTCGTGCTGTTGGCGATCGCGGATCGATCGCACATTGCATCAAAAGTTCATCACCACATCCTGCTTTACGCATCGCCCCGAGGATCGGCGGAGCTATCTCACCCTCCGATCGGATGGCAGCTGCAGCATGAAAAGCGATGTTCCGTTCGATCCGATCGATGAGGTAATGATCGCGCTTCGTTCCACATTCAATGGCCGCTGAACATTGCGGCGGATCCGGCGCGAACAATTCCCATTTCTGGTGGAACAACGGCCGCGCGTATGCCATGGACCAATACCAGAGTTTTTCCGGCACCATCGATCGTGGGAACGTATGACCGCAAAGCATCAGCATATGCACGGTCACCATTAGCACCACGGACCATTTTGCTCGTGCTTCCATCTTTCTGCTTCCCGATCGATGCTTCTACCTTCGCGCACCCCAACCGAGAACAATGCCGAAGATCGACAAGGAACTGCGCTCATGGATACCTGTACCCGCTGGAAGTGATTTCCCCATCCAGAACATCCCGTTCGGCATCGGCAGTTGGAATGGCGGACCGCCTGTGCCAGTAACGCGCATCGGCGATCGTGTGGTTGACCTTTCCATCCTCGCGGAGGCCGGCCTTCTTGATGGAACGGGTATCGCGCGTGAAGCATTCCTGGCACCTCAGCTCAACGATGCCATGCGCAACGGAAAGTCCGGCATGCGGAAGCTACGCGAACGCCTCATCGAACTGCTTTCAGAAGACAACGCGGAACTGCGCGATGATAACGATCTGCGCGAAGATGCACTGCTTGCCGCCGGGCAAGTGAAAATGATGCTTCCCGTGCAGATCGGTGATTACACTGATTTCTACAGCAGCCGCGAACATGCCACCAACGTTGGCAGCATGTTCCGTGATCCGGCAAATGCGCTTCTTCCCAACTGGCTTCATCTGCCGGTAGGTTACCACGGCCGCGCCAGCAGCATCATACCCAGTGGAACTCCGATCCGCAGGCCGATGGGACAGACCAGACCCGACCCTAACGCCCCACCGGTCTTCGGGCCAACGAAACAACTCGATCTGGAACTGGAGGTCGCGTTCGTCACTTTCGATGGAAAACCGCTCGGAGAAAGGATCACCACTGCGGAAGCCGAGGATCACATCTTCGGCTTGCTGCTTTTCAATGATTGGAGCGCACGCGATATCCAGGCGTGGGAATATGTGCCGTTGGGACCTTTCCTCGCGAAGAACTTCGCCAGCAGCGTAAGTCCATGGATCGTTACGCTGGACGCTCTGGGACCGTTCCGTGTTGCAGGCCCTGCACAGGATCCGCAACCTCTTCCCTATTTGCGATCGGCCGGCGACCATTCATTTGACATCAGGCTTGAAGCATCACTGTTACCAGAAGGCGGAAAAGAGAACATCATCTGCCGCACCAACTTCAAGCACATGTACTGGAGCATGACGCAACAGCTGGCACATCACACGGTGAACGGCTGCAACATCCGGTGTGGTGACCTGATGGCCAGTGGCACCATCAGCGGACCAACGGAAGATAGCTATGGAAGCATGCTGGAATTGACCTGGCGTGGCACGAAGCCGTTGAAGCTGGATGATGGATCGGAAAGGAAATTCATCCAGGATGGCGACACCATCATTCTTCGTGGTCATTGTGAGAAGGACGGCCTCCGCATCGGTTTCGGGGAAGTGAGCGCCAAGGTGCTGCCGGCACTGGACTGAGCTTCCCGTTCAACCGCGTTCATTCTACCTTTGTGATCATAGCGGTGAACGCCGCCGATCAGCCTTATTCACGGTATGGACGATAGCTCAGCGGCCACTTCAAGGACTCCTGCACCAGCAACGGTCGCATCTCCGCACATCGATCCGGAGAAGGAGCGTGCAGAGATCCTGCGACGGTACCGCGGATTGTTGAGGGCGATCCGTGGTGAGCGTACGCCGGAGGAGACACGCATGATCCGCAAGGCGTTCAACATTGCGGTGGAGGCGCACAAGGATCAGCGGCGCAAGAGCGGTGAGCCCTATATCTATCACCCGATCGCTGTCGCACGCATTTGTGCAGAAGAGATCGGCCTTGGCGCCACCAGCGTCACCGCCGCGCTACTACATGATACCGTGGAGGACACCGATCTCACGCTGGAGGATGTCCGCGATCTTTTCGGTGACACGGTGACCACCATCATAGATGGGCTCACCAAGATCGGCGGCATGCAGATCGCCACAAACAGCATGCAGGCGGAGAATTTCCGCAAAGTGCTGCTCACGCTCGCCGAAGATGTGCGCGTGATCCTGATCAAGCTCGCCGATCGGTTGCATAACATGCGCACCCTGGATAGCATGGCGCGCGAGAAACAGTTGAAGATCGCCAGCGAGACCACCTACCTCTATGCGCCGCTCGCCCATCGTCTGGGGCTCTATAACATCAAAAGCGAACTGGAGGACCTTGCCCTGAAGTTCAAGGAACCTTCGATCTACGAGGACATCCGCATGCGCTTGAAGAAGGGCGAGGCGGTGCGCAAACGGTTCATCAGCCGGTTCACCCTGCCCATACGTGAAGCGCTGGACAAGGAAGGATTCTCTTTCGAGATCAAGGGCCGCACAAAGAGCGTACACAGCATCTATACCAAGATGCAGAAGAAGCATGTGAGCTTCGAGGAGGTCTATGATGTCTTCGCCATCCGCATCATCATAGGCTCCACACCAGAACTTGAGAAGGCCGATTGCTGGAAGGTATATTCCATTGTCACCGACTATTACCAGCCCAATCCCGATCGGCTCCGCGATTGGATCAGCCTGCCGAAAGCCAACGGTTACGAGAGCCTGCACACCACGGTCATGAGCCCCGGCGGCCGCTGGGTGGAGGTGCAGATCCGCAGCCAGCGCATGGATGAAGTGGCAGAAATGGGCCTGGCTGCGCATTACCGGTACAAGGATGATGATGAGCACACCAGTGCGCTGGACATGTGGCTCAACCGCATCCGTGAGATATTGGAGGATCCCAGCACCGATGCGATCGATTTTGTGAACGATTTCAAACTGAACCTCTTCAGTGATGAGATCGTGGTCTTCACACCCACGGGCGAAATGCGCAACCTGCCATCAGGCAGTACCGCGCTCGATCTGGCGTTCGATATCCATACGCACATCGGGCGCCAATGCATCGGTGCCAAAGTGAACCACAAGCTGGTGCCACTGAGCCAGCCTTTGCGCAGCGGCGATCAGGTGGAGGTGATCACCAGCCGCAAACAACAACCCAAGGAGGACTGGCTCAATTATGTGGTGACCGCCAAGGCACGCCATCGCATCAAACAAGCTCTCCGCGATCAGAAGAAGAAACTTGCGGTAGTAGGCCGCGAAGCCGTACAGCGGCATCTGAGAAAGATCGGCGCCAAGACCGATACGGCCAATATCAATCAGCTCGCCGAACACTTCCACGCCACCTCACCCACTGACTTCTTCTATAATGTGGCGCGCGGCAGGCATGATATTGAAAGCATAAAGGTCACACCCAGCAAGGATGGACGGCTGCATCTGCCCAAGGTGAAAAGATCCGTTGAGGAACGTTCGCTGGAGGAAGTGGTGGCCGAGATCCGTGGAGGCGACAAGAACACCGCCCTGCTCATCGGTGAGGATCTGCACAAAGGTCAGTATAAACTTTCCTCCTGCTGCAACCCGATCGCTGGCGATGATGTCTTCGGTTTCATCACCGAGAACGAAGGCATCAAGGTGCACCGCGTGAACTGCCCGAACGCTGTGCAGCTCATGAGCAATTTCGCTTACCGCATCGTGAAGGCCCGCTGGAAAGGCAAGGACATGGTGGAGTTCCTCGCAGGCATCAAGTTCAGCGGCATCGATGATGTGGGGCTGGTGAACAAGATCACCACCATCATCAGCCATGAGCACAATGTGAACATGCGCGCGATCAGTTTCGAGAGCAACGATGGCATCTTCGAAGGCAAGGTGATGGCCTATGTACATGACACAGAACACCTCAACGCGCTCATGGAAAAGCTCAAGCGCGTACGTGGCGTACGTATCGTGGAGCGCGTGGATCGCTGAAGAG
>JAEZAU010000053.1 GCA_023430325.1 Bacteroidota bacterium
CATTTTCATGACATCAGAATACAAGTTCAAAAAGGAAAGATCATTGGAACCGATCAGAACTAGGTCCGGTCGCCAATGATCATCCGATATTTGCAGGAATACATACTCTCAACCTATGAAAAAGTTCATTCTACCCGTTGCTGCTCTCCTGACCATCGGCCTCGCCTCTTGTGCTGAGAACGATCCATCGGAAAAAGAGAAGGAAACGGTGATCATCAAGGAAGAAATTCCCGTGAAAGAAGAGCCCGGCACCCGCATCGAGGTGGGTGATGAAGGTATCGAAGTGGAAAGCGAGGATGTTGATGTGGACGTGAATACGGAGGAGCCGAAGAAGTGATCGGTTGCGGGGTTTACAGGTTGTTCAGGTCCATGGCAACATCGATCCGTGGACGTGATAGCGTCCAAGGATCCGTTCCAAAGGGCGGGTTCATAACCTGTAACGCAGTCTCTTTGATGAGCCATTTAGCTTCGTGCGATCGTTAGCCACCGTAACATGCGTTCGATCTTACTTGTCCTTCTGTCCTTTTACGTGGGATCTTATAGTCGATCCGCACAGACGGCTATCCTGGAGCCTATTGCCGAACCCCATACGTTCCGTCCATTCAGGGATGCTGCCGATGCGCCAGCACTGGGGCCTCTTGTGAAGAGGGCGACCACAGCATTTATCGATCATTCCCAGATAGACCGGTTGTTGGAAGAGAAGCCTGCGCGGATCACGATCGAGGTACCGTATGATGGTGGTTCTATCTTCCTGGACCTCTACCGGGCGGAGATCTCGACCGGTACTGTACGGGTCATGACGGATAGGGGAGAATTTTTTCCAGAAGGAACTGGACTGCATTATCGAGGAAAGATCATGGGCATTGAAGCATCCACAGGCGCCTTCAGCTTCTTCGCGAATGAGGTGGCCGGTGTAATATCGTCGGCTCAGCTTGGTGATCTTGTTGTGGGCAGGATGCGTGGTTCCGATGATGCTGGCAGACATGTGATCTATGCAGCACATGATCTTTCAGCAACATTTCCGATGGTCTGCGATGTACGATCGGATGGATCGGAACTTGATGCGCTCAACGAACAAAATGGATCCGTGCGATCCGATCGGTGCATCAGGATCTATTATGAACTGTCTGATAATGTCTACGCTGACAATGGCTCCGATCTGGCGGCTACTACGAATTGGATCACGGCCATACACAACATCATTGCAACGCTGTTCGCGAATGATGGCATTACAGTATCCATGAGCGAAGTCTTCATCTGGACCACACCGATGCCGTTCCCGATGATGAGCCCACAGTCGGATATGAATGCTTTCATGCAGTACCGCACCGCCTACAATGGCGATGTCGCTTTTTGCGTGAACACCGGTGGTGCTGCTGGCGCGGCGCATCTGGCGTCCCTCTGCACTATTCCGTACGCCGGTTCCAACATCTCCATCTACTACGAAGATCTGCCCCTATATTCCTTTACGGTATCCAACATAGCCCATGAGATCGGCCATGTGCTCGGGTCTCCACATACGCATGATTGCACCTGGAACGGCAATAACACGCAGCTCGATGACTGTGGCAATCAGCAGGGCTGGCTGCCTCCAGGTCCCTGTTATGATGAGGCCTCCCCGATAATTCCACCATTGGGAGAAGGCACCATCATGAGCTATTGCCCCGGAGCCTTGGCCGCAGGTTTTGGGCAACAGCCATCGCAGCGCATGCTCGCGCATATTGCACAGACAGGCTGTTTAGGTACGGATTGTATCACATCATGTACTCCGAGCGTGGATGGCCTGGATGCCGTGCAGACCTCTCCCACCACTGGGCTGATCACCTGGAGCAGCCTTGACCCTTCCATAACCCAATGGGAGGTGCGGCTTTATGGGATGAACATGGTACTGCTCGTGGATTGGACCACCGTGTATTCACCCAGCTATGAGGCCATGGGATTGATACCTGAGGACTGGCATCGCGTGGAGGTACGTACGTCCTGTCCAGAACCTTTCAGCGGATCTTTCACCCGATATGTGGAATTCCATATTCCCGCCACCAATTGTGGTGAGGTGGTACAGGACAGCGGTAATGAAGGCCCTTACCTGTATGATTGCATCTTTCAACCACGCACATTCCATCCCTATTCGTCTGAACATATTCTCACCTTGAACTTTTCAGAGTTGGATCTGGAACCCGATGTGGACTTTCTAGTGGTACATGACGGCGCTACAGTTGATGCACCTGTTCTCACGATGTTGACCGGCAATGTATTACCCGGTCCCATTAGCTCCACCACTCCCGGTGGTGCACTCACAGTGCGATCGATATGCGACGAACTGGAATACGACCAGTTCATGGGCTGGACCTACACTGTCTCGTGCGATCTGTCCATTCCCACAAGTCTTCAAGCACCGCCCCCCCACTCCCCGACACTACTTCTATTTCCCGATCCTGCGGTCGACCAACTGAACGTGGAGTACTACTTCCTGGCACCAGGAAAATTGGAAGCATACTTGTTCGATCTGCAGGGTCGTGCAGTGGATCATCTACCTGCCAGAGCGATCCGGTATAAGGGGATGCAACGGCTGCAATTCGATATTTCGCAACTAAGCCCTGGTACCTACATCTTAAGACTATCCAACGGTACTACATCTTTCGCCAGGCGTTTCGTAAAGAACTAGGTTATCATCGGCGAGACCTTGTCCGGGTAAGACTTCCTGCAGCCAGAGCCAATGCCAGCACGGCATACACCCCGAACAGGGATCGTTTGGAAAGCCGATCCTCGAAGCCGGGTGTGAAGCGTTTCGGCACCACATGATAATCCACCCAATAGGCGAAGGCTGATGTGGCCGCACCCGCCAGCATGGCTCGGCCGATCGAAGGCCGTGTGTCACGCGGAAGCATCAGTTCATGCATGGCCGCCCAACTCGTTACCGCAGCGGCATTAAGGCCGGCGCCGGCCAGCGTATGGCGCGCATCAAGCCGATCGGTGTTCGTGGCCTCCTCGCCCCACAGCATATGGCTCACCGCATTGATAGCAGCAGTGGCGGTGCCGTTCTCCTTTTGACTCAGGAATGCGACGGTAGCAGTGGTGGCGGCCGTTGCAACGGCACCTGTGGTCATTGTATCCTTTATCCAACTTCCCATGATCGGATCTTTACTTTGAATGGAGAGCAAGTTCCCGGCCGATCGATGGTGATCCGAGCCATTACCGTATGCGGGCCTTCTCCATCGCCTTTACTCCAGTTACGATCAGCTTTTCCAGGATCTTCATATCCACATCGCTCAAACGCTTGATGTAGAGGCAGCCTTTGCCTATGCTGTGCTTGCCGAGTTTCTCCAACAATGGTCCGGCCTTGTCGAGACCTGTTAGGATGTAAAGTGTAAGATTCGCTTTGCGAGGGCTGAAACCCGTTATGAACCACTCACCTTCGAGGCCGCTTGCGCCTTTGTAGTGGTATTTTCCAAAACCAACGATGCTCCCTCCCCACATCTTCGGTTCTTCACCTGTGGCCTTCTTCATCAATCCCGCCGCCACATCTTCCGGCTGCTTGTCAATGAACGCGTTCACATCAGCCTCGTTCACCTTGGTCTTGAGTTCTACTTTCGCCATGTGTGCCAATTTATAGGTCAAGTGCCGATCAATTGCATGTATGCTTGTCTTCTAACTTGGCGCCAAACCTCGCACCCATGAACCCCGCGCTCAGAAATATCCTGGCTGTGATCATCGGCACCGTAGCGTGTCTTATGCTGAACGGGCTCCTGCTCGGAGTGATGATGAAGGTCATACCAACGCCATCCGGATTCGACCCGAACGATCCCTCGACGTACGGACTGCTCGAGAACAGGCACCTGCTTTCACCATTCATTGCGCATGCTGTACCATCATTGATCGGTGGTTTCCTTGCAGCGTTGATCGCCGCAACGCGCAAGATGAGCTTTGCGCTGGTGGTCGGTGGCCTGCATCTGCTCGGCGGTATCGCAGCGGCCTTCATGATACCGGCGCCGGCCTGGTTCATTGCGCTTGACCTGATAGTGGCCTACCTGCCGATGGCATGGATCGGCGGGAAGCTGGCGCGTGCCTGATCACACCACATCGAAAGGCTTGCGCTTATCCACACTACCCGGGATCACAACATCGAAACCGACGGGTAGAATAGTAGCTTGCAGGACCATGCAACAGCGGATGAAGATGGACATATCCAGATCCGCTCCTCTTTCGATCTGCATCACGGACTTCCTTTCCACACCGGCCTGATCGGCGAGCTGTTGTTGGGTGAGCCTCGCGGCCATGCGCCGGCGTTTGAGTTCATCACCGATCGCCTTCTGCTGCCGAAGGACATCCGCCGGACGTATCGCTCTCTTTTTCACCCTGGGAACGGCAGCCGATCGCATGCCAATGAAAAGACCCCGGCGATGTGCCGGGGTCTCACGAGCCTCCTTTCGGATTTGAACCGAAGACCTGCTCATTACGAATGAGCTGCTCTACCGCTGAGCTAAGGAGGCCTTTGCCCACCCTTTCGGGCGGGCCGCAAAAGTAGTGGGTTTTACGATCGCTGGGCGATCAGTTCTTCATGAATTGTACTACACGCCCGTCTGCTGTGCGGAGCGAATAAAGACCGCTTGCGAGGTCCGAAATATCAATGCCCGTTCTGTAAGATGTGCTCGTGCCTTTGAGCAACGGTTTTCCCAATGCATCGATCACCTGGTATTCTCCTGAAAAGTCTTCGAAGAACACGATGTGGGTGGCCGGGTTCGGGAAGAGGGCGAATGTGCCGTTCCCCAAGGGTCGGATCTGAGTGCTGGAACGGACATCAAGTGCCAGATGGCCAGGGCTCACTCCCACTGGAACGCTGTTCAACACTGTTCCATCAAAAGCCATCACATGCAGTGCACCGCTGCTGAAGAAATCCGTGGTAGTGGCGTACATCACTTCGTTGATCGGATCTTCGATGAGGCCGTACGCGCTGATGTTGTTCTGGAGCGTATCTGAAACATCGTCCACGGCAAGATCGAACCGGGCCAAGGTGTTCACGGCGTATTCCATGAAATAGATCTTACCGGCCTGCTCCGCCAATGCCGATGCACCGCAACCACTGTTGTAAGCAATGTGATCGGTGAACTGGAGGCTTCCATCCTGCCGATCTATCTTGCTCATGGTGCTTCCTGTGAAATCGGTATTGTTCAGCACGTAGATGGATCCATCGGTCACCATCAGCTTCTCGGGGTTGCTACCGTTCGGACCCAGATCGATCTGATCGACAAGCTGCATGCTCTGCAGATCGATGACGGCCAGGTAGCCGGTGAGGTTCCCCCATTCGAAGCTGTTGTTCACCCCGAGCCATGCTTTTCCATCGGCAACCACCATATCTTCTGCGGAATGGATAAGTCCATCTGCCGGTGTTACCGCGTCAATGAACGACAGATCACCGGCGCTACGTACTTCGAAGTAGTGATCGAGGCCACCAAGTTCTCCGCGTGTCACCAGGATCATTTCGTTCCAATACGCGATCTTGCGAATACCGGCGATCGTGGCTTCTTCCAACAGATCGTAGCTGTCCTTATCGTATTTCAACAACTTCTGATCGGCGGCCACATAGATATGCTGCCCTTCCACCATCACATCGGAGGCAAAGCGGCTGCCCGCAATGACGGCCACTTGATCATAAGCGCCACTGGACGGGTCGTAAGCACCAAGCGTAACGGGAACGACCTGCTGCTGGGCGTTCCAGTCGAAATAGCCCTCATTAAGGACCATCACCTGGTGCACGTATTGTTGGGCGTTGGCAAAAAGGACGGACGAAAGAGCAAATGCGGAAGCTATCGATCGGTACATGTGCGTAGGTTTTAGCGCCGCTTTCACCGAGCGGCAGGTGAATAAAGACCACGGGGAACGGCGGACCTGTACCGCAAGCCGCACCCTTTCCCGGGGCCGTTGTCTTATGCGCTGCGGCAGGTCTTCTGGCTCATCACCATACCTGTTGCACCTTCCCGCCACATGAGCAGTGGTAACAGCAACAGGCGTTCGGTGATCTACAGCTGCGGGAACAGCTCCCGGATGGAAACGGGATTCCCTTTTAACCGGACACCGGAATGTCTCGGACCGTAACGCGGGACGAAGCTAATGGCACCGCATCGATCGGCCTGAACACTTTTCATGGAAAATTCCATGGAAAATGACGAAACTTCCTTGATTGTTCATAACACCCCTTCTACCTTTGTGGGAGCCGCCGCTGAAGACCGATCCTTGCACTCGCAAGCAGGGGGGAATGATCCGAGGTCGCAGGAAGAGAGATGCAGGACCAGAAGGGAGCCCAACAGGGCAATGAGGAAGAGAGAGGAGAGCAGGAAGGATCGCAGGGGAAGCGTAGCTATGCTACGTACTCCAGAAAGGAAAAACTTTCGTTCGATCCGTTGAAGGACCTGAACCTGCCTGGCAGTTATGAGGAAGTGCTGGCCCGTTTCAAACGTTTACAGTTGGACCGCGCCATGGAGTCATTGAATTGACCGGCTTTCGCATACAAGGAAGAGCAGCGGGGCCCCCCCGGGAAAGCGGGGCGCGCGGGGGGAATTATT
>JAEZAU010000076.1 GCA_023430325.1 Bacteroidota bacterium
ATTCTTTCACCAGGATGTAATGGCGCAGGTGGGATTGAATGTTTTCTACGCCGCCATGGGTATTTACGGATGGTTCTCGTGGGGCCGGAAGAACGTGGATGAACTACCCATTACCCGACGAAAGATCCCGTTCCATCTTGCGATCGTTGCGATCGGCATTGTTGCAACCATCCTTATCGTGCAATTGCTGGATCTGTATCCGCAACCAAGATTCCAAGTGGCGGATGCTTTTGTGACCGGCTTCAGTCTGCTGGCCACCTGGATGCTGGCCCGGCGGATCCTGGAGAATTGGGGTTACTGGATAGTGACGGATACTGTTGCTATCTGGCTGTATCTGCAGATCGGGTTGAATTGGTACGCGGGACTGTATGCTGTATACGTGGTGTTATCGGTCATTGCGTTGATCCGTTGGGTGAAGGAATGGAGGGCACAAATGGGAAGAGCAGGATCATTTGCCGCAACCTGATGCCGCGTGAGCGATAGTAGTGGAAAGCCCGGAAGCCGCGCGTTCGGCGGCTGAGGACTTGCAACGGATAGCGCGACCCGGAGTCTTCGGAGGGGCACGCCCAAAAAAACAGTTGTCAGTTGTTAGTCGTCAGTTCTGCAGAACGATCGAGCTTCGCTTCATAGAATGTGGTGACGAGGAGAAGCAGTAATAGAAGATAGATGGAATCCTCGATCGGGATGGTGCCGATGCGGATGCCGAGGTTCTCCTGCTCGTTGTACCAGACGATCGGTGCTTGCAGCCAGGTGCCGGTGAGCATGCCGTTGACGATGATGAACGGAACGAGGCTGACCACATAACCGATGAAGAAACGACCAAGCCACAAGGTGCGCCGGATCGTGTGGTAGAACAGGAAGATCGCAGTGCTGATGAAGGTGAGCGACGTGTACGCGCGATCGAGGTTGAAACTTGCGACGACCAGTAAGACAACGGCGATGGCGATCGCTATGCGGGGCGCGGCTGATCCCAATACATCGCGCTTGATGAAATGGCGCATCACTTCGTAAAGGAACATGCAGGCGTACGGGATCATGAGGAAGAACAACCATTCTTCTATCGGCAGACCGGCGAGATGAATGCCCGTGAGGTAACGTTCGTTGAACCCCCAGATGCCGCGCGCCGTGAAGGCGATATCCCATGGAATGAAGATGGCGGCCATGACACCTATGCCGATGAAAAGGCCAGGCCACTTACGCCAAAATCGCAAACGCTTCTCGAAACTGGCGATCAGCGGGAAGGCGATGCTGAGCAGGTCCAGAAACAGGTATGTATAGCGCTCCATCCGGTGCAAAAGAACACCGGCCGCGGCTTCTTGTTCACGGCAACGAAGAAGCCCGCCGGTGGGCGGGCTTCCGGAGTTCACCAAGGAAAGGCTGCTATTGCATGATGAACTTCGCCGTTGCAGGTTTGTTCCCAACGGTCCCGTTGATGGTGTAAGCACCCGGTGCAAGTGATCGGGCATCGATCTGAAGGCCATCATTGCGACGTACGATCGGAGCTGATACCTCGCGACCCGCATTATCGATGATGCGGATGTTCTCGATGCGATCGCTGCTGGTGATGGTCACCTGATCGGCCACCGGATTCGGATGGACGCTAAGTTGCATGTGATCCACCGGTCCGCCGATCGAAGTGGTCAGATCGAGCGATATGATGTAAGGATACATCGCTGAGAAATCGCCACCGGCATAGAGCCGGTCGTTCTGCAAGGCCAAGGCATGCACGGGCGCATCCACCATCACCATGGGTGCCACTGCATCGATGCCGGTGAACAGACCGAGGTTGTTGCCGATCTCCATACCAATGCCCATTGAGAACGATCCGCCGAAGTAGAGCCCGTCCGGCCCTTTCACGAGTGATGAGATGTACGTAGGGCCATTGGCCGGGAAGATGTAGTTCACCAGGTTGGGCAACAGCTCTTCGATCTCACTGCCCATGTTGGTCACTTTTGCCAGGCCGAACACCGGCGCGATATCGATGAAGAGATCACCGCCGATGTACAGATCGGTACCATCGGTAAGCAGTGCGCGTACGGATGCATCGGTACCTTCAAGGAACTGGCCCCATTCGAAGCCTTCGAGCAACGCGATGTGTGCGATCAGCGGATCGGTGTCATTCTCAAGTGCCGTGAACTCACCGCCGGCGATGAGGAAGCCGAAGTAGGTCTCCAGGTCGAGCACACGGCCATTGAACCGGCTTCCGACCGTAGTGTACGTGAAGTCATTGTTGATGCGCCGCACTTCATGGTCGGCACCTACAAAACCCAGCGCCTCGCCACCGGCGTAAAGCATTCCATCGTGCACATGAAGTGTATTGATCAACGGCCACTTTCCTTCGAAGATGGTGTAATAGCTCCACGTGGTGCCGTTCCAGCGGGCCAGATCGCTCATTCCCCCATTGAAGCCCGAACCGCCCACATAGATGTCACCATTGAATTCCACGACGCTGGTGATGGTGCCTAAAAGGCCGTTGCCCAGCGCGGAGTAGGCGGTGCCGTCCCAGATCGCGATATTGTTGAAAGGGTTGCTCCCGGCTTCGGTGAATTCACCGGCCACCAGAAGATCGCCTGACGAAAGTTCGAGCGTTACATGCACGGGTCCATCCGTTCCGCCGCCAACAGAAGCCCATGTATAAGGAGGTGGATATCCAGGTTGGATCCATGCCAGCTCTTCCGCGGTGAAGCCATGTTCATTTGCCCATGCCGCCACTTCAGGCGCCCTTTCGCTCTTCAAAATGTCGAAGAGGTAAGCGGTCTCCATCTCCCGATCGATCGTTTCGGCCAGATCGCGATGGCCGCTTTCGATCATCAACTGGCCAACGGCACAAGCGATGCCATGCGGATCGATGAAGACCGGGTTGCGATAGGGAAGCACGTAGTTCTTCGGAAAGATCCCGGCGTTCGCATAGACATCCAGTATCTCCAACAGCTCCATGCGATGTGCCTGCTGCGATGCTGAAAGCCCTTCCAGCGAGCGTGCCTGCAAGGTTTCGCGCACCAGCTTCAGGTGTGTTGCGATCCGATCGGCCTCCGAAGTGAATTCCACTTCTGCGCTGGCGTTCTCCGGCACCAACCCTTGGGAATGCCACTGGGCGTTCACCTCGTTCATGTGCTCGTACAATGATGAGGTCCTGTCGAATTGCAATTGGGCCTGGGAAGCGCAGATCGCCACCAGGCCGAGAGTGAGTAACGTTGTTCGTTGCATGATGATTCTTCCTTTGTTCCGAACAGAAGACGCAGGCTGTTGTACCGAACGCTGCCTGCTGTGACGAAAAGTTAATTTGCGCACCATCCATTTGCAACCACGTATGTTGAGGATCGCGATCGTTGGGCCTGAGAGCAGTGGCAAGACCACGATCGCTGCAGCATTGGCTGAACATTTCGGTACCCGCTTCGTGGAAGAGTTCGCGCGAGATCATCTCACGCAACGTGGCGGCATATATCGCGAAGGTGATCTGTTGGAGATAGCCCTATCACAAGATGCGCTGAGCAGAAAAGTAGAAGAGCGGATCGACAGCAAAGTGATCTTTCACGACACGGACATGATCACGATCAAGATCTGGAGCGAAGAGAAGTACGCGCGTGTACACGAACAGATCGAAATGCTTGTGCGCGAAGTGCACTACGATCATTGGTTCCTCTGCAGGCCGGACATCCCCTGGGAGCCCGATCCACTGCGCGAGAACCCGCATGATCGCGATCGATTGTTCAAGGTGTACGAACATACGCTCCGATCGATGCAGAAGCCGTTCACAGTGCTCGAAGGAAGTCATGATAAAAGGCTGCGCACTGCGATCGATACAGTAGAGACGATCTTGCGGGAGTGTTGATCATGGATCTTTTGGGCGGATCTTCGGCAGGTCGTGTCTTCGCCTTCAAGTCCGCGCCTGTAACTTTTTTTCCGCTTCGCATCCTCTCCTTGGGAGAGGGCCGGGGGTGAGGGCTTGCGGGCTTTCCGGCTGCGCCACTTACGCAGATCCGTTATGAGCTCTTGCAATGTCGCCACTGTTGAATGGCGTGGACATCTCCCATAACGTTCTGCAATACGGACTTCAACGGCAATTAACAACTAACTTTGCCCCGTCCGAACACTGGGGTGCCCCACGGAGCGATCCGGGAAGGCTGAGATCATACCCATAGAACCTGCGCAGGTAATGCTGCGAAGGGACCGCGCGAGGCGCATCTCCGTGTTAGGCCATTGCTCACG
>JAEZAU010000162.1 GCA_023430325.1 Bacteroidota bacterium
TCTTGCTTCCGCGGAAGCCTTGCTTTCCTGAAGAAGACCAACTGATCACCTCACCCTTGTTGTTGGTGAGCGAAACGATCAGGTTATTGAACGTGGCCTGGATGTGTGCCTGTCCGTAGGCTTCCACAACCACGTTCTTCTTCTTCTTCTTGCCTCCTTTCTGCTCTTGCTTTGCCATTGTACTGGTCTAATGGGTCGTAGGATCCAGATCACTAACGCCCTCATCGGGCGTTGCGCCCAAGCCGGGCGCATCGTGATGCGCTCCCTACTTGGTCGCTTTCTTCTTGTTGGCCACGGTCTTGCGTTTGCCCTTGCGGGTGCGGCTATTGGTACGGGTGCGCTGCCCGCGAACAGGAAGACCTGCGCGGTGACGCAATCCACGGTAGCTGCCGATATCCATGAGCCGCTTGATGCTGAGCTGCACTTCACTGCGCAGCGCACCTTCGGTCTTCACGTGTTCGTTGATGTATTGGCGGATGCGTGCCTGCTCATCATCGCTCCAATCCTCCACCTTGATGTCGGGATCGACTTCGGCCTTTTCGAGGATCTCGAGAGCCATGCTACGGCCAATGCCATAGATGTACGTGAGGCCGATGCCGCCCCTTTTCTGCCGTGGTAGGTCTATGCCTGCGATACGTGCCATTGTGCTCTATCGGTTATCAGCCTTGACGCTGCTTGAACTTCGGGTTCTTCTTATTGATGATGTACAGACGTCCCTTGCGACGTACGATCTTGCAGTCCGCTGAACGCTTTTTGAGTGAGGCCCTGACCTTCATGGTGCTCGTTGTTCTTAACTCTTGTATCGGAAGGTGATCCGTCCCTTGCTCAGATCGTAGGGGCTCATCTCCACTTTCACCTTATCACCGGGTAGTATGCGTATGTAGTGCATCCGCATCTTCCCTGAGATGTGTGCTACGATCACGTGGCCGTTCTCGAGCTCCACACGGAACATGGCATTGCTGAGCGCTTCTTTGATGACGCCATCCTGCTCAATGGTCCCTGTCTTGCTCATTCTTCTCCTTCCGTTCCTTTTTGGTTCGTTACTATTTCAACTTTCCCCGATCGGTCAGGCATTGGCCGTTCCGATGAATTCACCCTTTTTCTTCAGCACATCTTCGATGTAGCTGAACGTTGATAGGACCTCTGCCTTTCCGGCTCTTACCACGACGTCGTGTTCAAAATGTGCGCTGGGCTTTCCATCGCGGGTGACTACGGTCCAGCCGTCATCCAACTGCCGTACCTCCTTTACACCCATGTTTATCATCGGTTCAATGGCCAGGGCCATTCCACTTCTGAGCTTCATGCCATGCCCCCTTCTCCCATAATTGGGAACTTCGGGCGGCTCGTGCAGCTTGCGCCCAAGGCCATGTCCCACCAATTCTCTTACGACACCATAACCGTTCTTTTCGGCATGAGACTGCACCGCATATCCGATATCGCCGACCCGATTGCCATCCACGGCCTGTGTGATCGCAAGTTCCAGGCATTCCTGGGTCACCTGTAACAATCTCCTGGTCGTAGGCTCCACCTCACCGATCATGAATGTGTACGCACTGTCACCATAGAAGCCGTTCATGAGCACACCGCAATCAACGCTGGCGATATCACCATCTATCAAGGTCCTGTCACCCGGTAACCCATGCACCACTTGATCGTTCACACTGATCAGCAATGTGGAGGGGCAATCATATAACCCCTTGAAGCCGGGAATACCGCCGTTGTCCCTGATGAACTGCTCTGCGAGCGCGTCCAATTCACCGGTGGTCACACCGGGTCTTATGTGGCGCGCCACTTCTGCTAAGGTCCTACCAACAAGCAAAGAACTCTCTCTCAACAACGCGACCTCATCGTCGCTCAGGATCTTCACCGCTCCTGCCATGACCTAGCCGGCCATGCCATAAGCGGCGCCTCCCGATCTGCCTTTGATACGGCCTGATTTCATCAGACCGTCATAATGCCTCATCAACAGATGGCTTTCGATCTGCTGCAACGTGTCGAGCAATACGCCCACCATGATCAGCAGTGAAGTGCCACCAAAGAATTGTGCGAATCCTTGTTTGATCCCGAACATCACGGCAAAGGCCGGCATGATCGCCACGAACCCCAGGAAAATGGCACCAGGCAAGGTGATCCGGGACAACAGTTCATCGATATGTCCTGCGGTCTGCTTACCGGGTTTCACTCCGGGTATGAAACCGCCATTTCGCTTCATGTCATCGGCCAGCTGGTTCGGGTTGACAGTGATCGCCGTGTAGAAGTAGGTGAAGAGCACCACCATGAGGAACAACGTGAAGTTGTAGAAGAAACCCTGACTGTTCGCCATGCTGATGAGCCATGTCGGCGGTTCATCACCCCAGAAAGGCGCCTGCGCCAGATACATGGGGACCAGGACAATGGCCTGGGCGAAGATGATGGGCATCACACCTGCCGCATTCACTTTGAGAGGGATGTAGTTACGCACACCGCCATATTGCTTATTGCCTTGTACTCGCTTGGCGAATTGCACCGGTATTCGGCGTGTACCTTGTACGAGAAGGATGCAACCTGCAATGATCAATACCCAGAGTACCACTTCGACGAGCAGGAGCACAAGGCCGCCACCGCCAGGCCCCATGCGGCCTACCACTTCCTGCGCGAAGGATTGCGGGAATTGCGCAAGAATACCGATCATGATGATCAGTGAGATCCCATTGCCCAGACCTCGTTCGGTGATACGCTCACCAAGCCACATCACGAACAGCGTTGACGCAGTAAGGATCACGATGCTGGTGCCAAGCCAGAAGGTACTGTCAGGCCGGGCTTCAGGCTCGATCGTGGCAAGAATGTAGCTCGGTGCTTGGAACAAACAGATGATAATAGTGAGATAGCGTGTCCACTGATTGATCTTCCGACGGCCACTCTCTTCACGCTGCATCTTCTGGACGGAAGGCACCGCTATCCCCATCAACTGCATGATGATGGATGCCGAGATGTATGGCATGATGCCGAGGGCGAATATCGAAGCGCGAGTGAAAGCGCCTCCGGTGAAGATCGCAAGGATCTCCACGATACCACCTCCACCGGTGGAATCAGCAGAGAGACGTGCACTATCCACCCCGGGCAGCACGATGAAGCTCCCGATGCGGTACACCAGCAGCAGGCCCAGCGTGATGAGGATGCGATTGCGCAGTTCATCGATCCGCCAGATGTTCTTGATCGTGTCGATCAGGTTCTTCATTGTCCTAGTCGTTCAGCTCAGTTCTTCGCTTCCTTGTCCTGCTTGGCAACAATGGTCTCGGTCTTTCCACCGGCCTTCTCGATCGCTGCTTTGGCGCTCGCGCTGAAGGCATGGGCCTTCACTTCCATTGCACCTTTCAATTCTCCCCTGCCGAGCACTTTCAGCTTGTCATTTCGGGAGATCAGGCCGTTGGTGTAGAGCACTTCTGGATCTATCGACTTGAGCTTCTTGCTTTCAGCAAGTGCCTGCAAGGTGTCAAGGTTGATCCCTTTGTACTCCACCCGTGTGGGATTGGTAAAACCGAACTTCGGTACACGTCGAACCAAAGGCATCTGTCCACCTTCGAATCCACGCTTGCGGCTATTGCCTGAACGTGATCCGGCACCTTTATGACCGCGGGTGGAAGTACCTCCACGTCCACTTCCCTGGCCACGGCCAATTCGCTTTTCTTTCTTGGTGGCTCCTTCGGCCGGTTTGAGTCTGCTCAGGTCCATCTTCTTACGCTTCTAAATGTTCAGGCCTCTTGAACGGTGACCAGATGGCCCACTTTTTCCACCATGCCGCGGATCTGCGGCGTTCCCTCCACTTCGGCGCGCTTGCCAATGCGACCCAGACCCAGGGCGCGCAGAGTATCCTTCTGGCGCTTGGGGCATTTGATCTGACTGCGCGTCTGTGTTATGATCAGCTTGCTCATGTTCATCGCTCCGAAATATCGGAACGCTTCTTTATCCGTTGAATACCTTATCAAGTTTCACCCCCCGCTGGCGCGCCACGGCATTTGCATCGCGCATACTGGTGAGCGCTTCAATGGTGGCTTTGACCACGTTATGTGGATTGCTGCTGCCCTTGCTCTTTGCCAGAACATCGGTGATACCTACGCTTTCCAATACCGCACGCATGGCACCACCGGCAATGACACCTGTTCCATGTGCTGCAGGCTTCAAGAATACCTGAGCCCCGGCGAACTTACCCTCCTGCGAGTGAGGGATGGTCCCTTTCATTACCGGCACCTTCACCAAGTTCTTCTTTGCATCGTCGATCCCCTTGGCAATGGCCTCCTGTACTTCCTTGGCCTTACCAAGACCATGGCCTACCACACCATTCTCATTACCAACCACAACGATGGCTGCGAATGTGAAGGTGCGACCGCCTTTGGTAACCTTGGTCACGCGATTCAGTGCCACGAGCTTATCCTTAAGCTCCAATTCACTGCTCTTGACCTTCCTGCTGTTCGTTTCGGACATTGTTGTGATGATCAGAAATTGAGGCCTGCTTCGCGGGCTGCTTCGGCCAGGGCTTTCACCCGGCCATGGTACAGATAACCATTTCGATCGAAGACGACCTTCTCAATACCGGCAGCCTTGGCCTTTTCGGCAATGATCTGGCCCACCTTACGGGCTTGTTCGATCTTCGGAATGCCATTGGCCTCCTTGTTCTTCAATGATGAAGCGCTGACGAGCGTGCGGCCAGTTCCATCATCGATGATCTGGGCATACATACCCACGTTGCTACGATATACCGACAGGCGTGGGCGCTCACCAGTGCCTTGCACCGTCTTGCGAACCCTTTGTTTGATCTTTGATCGGCGTGCGATCCTATCGAATGCCATGGCTGTTCTTATTTACCGGCAGCCTTGCCTGCCTTGCGACGTACAACTTCACCCACGAAACGGACACCTTTCCCTTTGTAAGGTTCAGGTTTGCGGAGGGATCGCAACTTGGCAGCCACCTGACCGAGCAACTGCTTATCTGCGGACTCCATCTTGATGATGGGGTTCTTACCCTTTTCCTGTGCGGCGCTCACTTTGATCTGAGGCGGCAGGTCCAGGATCACAGTATGTGAGAAGCCCAGTGCAAGCTGCAATTGCTGGCCCTTTGCCGTTGCACGGTAACCCACACCCACGAGTTCCTGCTGCACCGAGAACCCTTCACTCACCCCCTTCACCATATTGGCAAGTAGAGAGCGATAGAGACCATGTTTGGCACGGTGCGGCTTGGCATCGCTGGGACGCTCGACCGTTATAACGTTATCCTCCTGCTTCAGGCGGATATCTGGATCGACCACCTGCTCCAAAGTACCCTTAGGACCTTTCACAGTGACCAGATTTTTGTCGCTGATCGTGATCTGTACCCCCTGAGGTACATTGATCGGTGCTTTTCCAATTCGTGACATGTTTTCCGGTCTTTAGCTCACGTAGCACAAAACTTCACCGCCCACGTTCAATGCGCGCGCCTCCTTGTCCGTGACCACGCCGCGACTGGTGGAGATGATGGCCACTCCAAGACCGTTGAGAACACGCGGCAGGTCCTGCACATGCGCATACTTGCGCAATCCTGGCGTACTCACACGGGTAAGCTCCTTGATGGCGCTCTGCCTGGTCTGTTCATTGTACTTCAGGGCGATCTTGATGATCCCCTGTTTTCCGTCATCCTCTGTTTTCCAGGAAAGGATATACCCTTTGTCGTAGAGAATGCGAGTAATATCCCTCTTCAGGTTACTTGCGGGCACCTCAACGACCTTCTTGCGCGCTTGAATGGCATTGCGCAAACGGGTCAGGTAATCAGCTATCGGGTCGGTCGTCATTGCTTTTGTCTTTCCTGGTTCACCAACTGCTCTTGGTAACACCGGGGATCTTACCCTCCAGTGCCATTTGGCGGAACATGTTCCGCGAGATGCCGAACAGGCGCATGTACCCCCTCGGGCGGCCTGTAAGCTGGCAACGATTGTGTTTGCGCACTGAGCTACCATTTACAGGAAGCTTTTGCAGGGCGTCCCAATCACCGGCGGCCTTCAAGGCTGCTCGCTTGGCGGAATACTTCTCCACCATTTTCGCGCGCTTGCGCTCGCGGGCTTTCATGGATTCCTTGGCCATTTCTTCTGCTCTTGTCGTTATTTCTTGTCAGCGAAGGGGAAACCCATTTCGCGCAGCAGCGCCTTGGCCTCCTCATCCGTCTTTGCCGTTGTTACGAAGGTGATGTCCATACCTTGGATCTTGCTCACCTTGTCGATATCGATCTCCGGGAAAATGATCTGTTCCTTCACACCCATGGTGAAATTGCCACGGCCATCGAAGCCGGAGGCTTTTACCCCTCGAAAATCCCGTGTGCGAGGGAGGGAAACAGCGATCAACCGGTCCAGGAACTCATACATCCTGTCGCCACGCAGGGTCACCCGCGCGCCGATGGGCATACCCTTGCGCAATTTGAAGTTGCTGATATCCTTCTTGGATACGGTGGGCACCGCCTTCTGGCCGGCGATCTGGGTCATTTCAGTAACTGCGGTCTCCACGACCTTCTTATCGCCGACCGCACTTCCCAAGCCTTGGTTAAGGCTGATCTTCTGCAACCGTGGCACTTGCATGGTGCTCTTGTAACCGAACTCCTTCATAAGGATCGGTGCCACTTCCTTTACGTATTTGGCCTTCAGCCTTGGAACGTAGCTCATGACTTGATCACCTCACCGGTGCGTTTGCTGGTACGTACGATATTGCCGTTCTTTTCCTTCTTGCGACCGATACGTGTGGGTTCGCCGCTCTTTGGATCGATCAGCATGAGATTGCTGATATGGATCGGACCCTCCTTCTCCACAATGCCCCCTTGTGGCTTCGCGGTGGTGGGTTTGCTATGTTTCTTGTTGATGTTCAGTCCCTCAACGAATGCCACCATGCGGTCACGGTCCACATCGAGAACTCGTCCTTTCTTCGAGCGATCTTCCCCGGAGAGCACAAGGACCATGTCCCCTTTCTTGATATGCGTCTTCTTCTGCATTGGTGTGGTTTTCAGAGCACCTCAGGTGCGAGGGAGATGATCTTCATGAACTTTTTCTCGCGCAGTTCCTTCGCCACCGGGCCAAAGATGCGGGTACCTTTCATTTCACCGGCTGCATCAAGAAGGACCACGGCATTGTCATCGAAACGGATGTAACTGCCATCCTTCCTGCGTGTTTCCTTCTTCGTGCGTACCACCACAGCCTTGTGCACGGTGCCTTTTTTCGTGCCACCATTGGGCATTGCATCCTTGATGGATACCACGATAGTATCACCGATGCGGGCATAGCGCCGGGCGGTTCCACCGAGCACTCGGATACAGAGCACCTCCTTGGCGCCACTGTTGTCGGCCACATTGAGCCGGGATTCCTGTTGGATCATTGTTCGGTGTGTATGAGTGTTACTTGGCCCTTTCGATCACTTCCACAAGACGCCAGCGCTTCAACTTGCTCAAGGGACGGGTCTCCATGATCCGCACCGTATCACCCACATGGGCTTCGCCCTTCTCGTCATGGGCCATGAACTTGCTGGAGAGTTTCACGAACTTTCCGTACTTGGGGTGCATCACGCGGCGTTCAACCGTCACCACCACGCTCTTGTTCATCTTGTCACTGGTGACGATACCTACCCGTTCCTTCCTGAGATTGCGTTCCATGGCGCTTGTCCCTTATTTGCTTTTGTTGTTGAGCTCGCGCTTGCGAAGCTCTGTGAGGATGCGCGCCACGTCTTTTCTCTTGCTGCGCAGCTGCATCGGATTCTCGATCGGGCTCACCGTGTGATTGAAACGAAGCTTGGTCAAAGCGCCGCGCTCATCCTGCAGTTTGTCCTGCAGCTCATTCACCGTGAGATCCTTCAATTCAAGTCCTTTCTTCTTCATGGCGCTTACTTATTGGCCGTCGTAATCCTCACGGACCACGAACTTGGTCTTGATCGGCAGTTTCTGTGCAGCCAGGCGAAGGGCCTCCTGGGCTGTAGCGGTAGGCACACCATCCACTTCAAAGATGATGCGGCCCGCATGCACCACGGCCACCCAATGATCGAGCGATCCCTTACCCTTACCCATCCGCACTTCGGCGGGTTTGCTGGTGACGGGTTTATCCGGAAATACCTTGATCCATACCTGACCCTCACGTTTCATATGACGGGTCAATGCTACACGGGCGGCTTCGATCTGCCGGCTGGTGAGCCAAACGCTGTCCAGCGCTTTGAGCCCAAAGGATCCCAATGCCACCCGGTGTCCTCGCTGGGCCTCGCCTTTCATGCGGCCCTTATGCATATTGCGGCGTCTACTGCGCTTCGGTTGCAACATGGCTCTTAGTTGTTAGGGCGGTTTCCACCGCGATTACCACCTCTACGATCTCCTCCGCGACGTTCACCGCGATCTCCACCTGGACCTCGACGGTCACCTCCAGAGCCACGACGCTCGCCTCCCCGGCGATCGCCACGATCATTACCTCCCATACGCGCTCCTCCGCCACCGGCAGTGCCTTTGGCCTGACCCACATTGGGACTTAGATCACGCTTACCGTAAACCTCGCCGCGCATGATCCAGCATTTCACCCCTATGCGGCCCATCTTGGTATGAGCTTCAGTGATGGCGAAGTCGATATCGGCGCGAAGCGTATGCAGGGGTACGCGGCCCTCGCGATAACTTTCCGTACGAGCGATCTCTGCTCCGTTCAAGCGGCCACTCACGGTCAACTTGATCCCTTCAGCACCCATGCGCATGCTGCTGGCCACGGCCATCTTCATGGCACGACGGAAGCTGATACGTCCTTCAAGCTGGCGGGCAATGCTATCTGCCACCAATCGCGCATCGAGTTCAGGACGCTTGATCTCGAAAATGTTGATCTGTACGTCCTTACCGGTGAGTTTCTTCAATTCTTCACGGAGCTTGTCCACTTCTGCACCGCCTTTTCCGATGATGACTCCAGGGCGTGCGGTATTGATGGTAACGGTCACCAGCTTCAAGGTGCGTTCGATGACGATCTTTGAAACGCTCGCCTTCTTCAGGCGGGTCATCAAATACTGGCGGATCTGTTCGTCCTCTACCAACTTGTCGGTATAGTCATTACCGCCATACCAGTTGCTATCCCAGCCTTTGATATATCCCAAGCGGGTGCCGATCGGATGTGCTTTCTGTCCCATTTTCTTTATCTCTTACTCGGCGGTATCTACGATCAGACTCACGTGGTTGCTGCGCTTCTTCATTCGATAGGCACGGCCTTGAGGAGCAGGAAGCATGCGTTTCAATCCACGTGCTTCGTTCACCTGAACGCTCTTCACGATCAGGCCGGCTTCATCAGCTTTGCGGCCATCGTTCTTGGTCTCCCAATTGGCTATCGCGCTCATCAGGAGCTTCTCCATATCACGGCTGCTATGGCGGGTGCTGAAGCGGAGTATGCCAAGTGCCTTATCCACCTGCTGACCACGGATCAGGTCGGCCACCTGGCGCATCCTGCGAGGTGAAGTGGGAACATTGCGCAGTTGGGCGATGGCCACCGACTTCATGGCCTCCTTGCGCTTGTCCGCTGCTATTTTCTTACGGGCTCCCATCGTTCTTAGTTCTTCTTGTTACCGGAGTGGCCTCGGTAGGTGCGTGTAGGAGCGAACTCCCCGAGCTTATGCCCTACCATGTTCTCGGTGACATACACCGGGATGAACTTATTGCCATTGTGCACCGCGATCGTCATACCTACGAATTCAGGCGTAACGGTGGAAGCACGCGACCAGGTCTTGATCACGTTCTTCTTGCCCGCGCTTTGGGCATCCATCACGCGCTTCTGGAGCTTGTAATGAACGAAGGGTGGTTTCTTGAGTGAACGGCTCATGATCTATTGGGTGGTTCAGGCGCCCTTCTTGGCGTTGATGCGTTCCAGAATGAATTTGTTGCTTCGGTTCTTCGGACGACGGGTCTTCTTGCCTTTGGACAAAAGACCTTTACGACTACGAGGGTGACCTCCAGAGGCACGGCCTTCGCCACCACCCATCGGGTGATCCACAGGGTTCATTGCCACCGCGCGGGTGCGCGGGCGACGGCCCATCCAGCGGCTGCGGCCGGCCTTACCGCTCTTTTGAAGCATATGCTCAGCGTTACCAACGGTACCCACGGTAGCCATGCAAGCCACCAGAACCATGCGCAGCTCGCCACTAGGCATCTTCAGAGTGGCGTATTTACCCTCACGTGCGCTCAGTTGCGCAAAGGTGCCGGCACTGCGTGCGATCGCGCCACCCTTCCCGGGTTGCAACTCGATATTATGCACCACGGTACCCAAGGGGATCTCACTAAGAGGAAGCGTGTTTCCTACTTCCGGAGCAACACCGGTACGACCGCTCATGACGCTTTGTCCCACTTTGAGACCCGTTGGTGCGAGCATGTAACGCTTTTCGCCATCCGCATAATAGAGCAGAGCTATGCGTGCGCTGCGGTTCGGATCATATTCGATGGTCTTCACCATCGCTGGGATACCGTGCTTATCGCGCTTCAAATCGATATCACGGAATCGCTGTTTGTGACCACCGCCGATATAACGCATGGTCATCTTGCCCTGATTGTTACGGCCACCGCTTTTCACGGTCCCCTTGGTCAAAGCCTTCTCCGGTACTGCCGTAGTGACACCCTCGAAATCGGTGATCACTTTATGACGAGTACCGGGGGTGACCGGATTTAGTTTACGTACGCCCATTTTCTCCTAGGTACTTCCGGTTCAGATGCTGCTGTACAGATCGATGCTCTCTCCTGATCTCACCGTAACGACCGCTTTCTTATAGCTCTGCGTACGGCCCTTAAGGATCAGGCTCTTGGTGTATCGTGTGCGGCTCTTGCCACGAACGATCATGGTGCGGACTCCTGTGACCGTAACATTGTATTCTTTCTCAACCGCCTGCTTGATCTGCAGTTTGTTACTGTTCTTGGCCACTACGAATCCGTATCTGCCTTCCTTCTCGCCTTGGGCGGTCATCTTCTCGGTCACGATCGGACGTATGATGGTCTGGCTCATGATCTTATTTCGTAAGGGTTGCTTCAAGCGGTGCGATCGCATCCTTCACGATCAACAGGCCGTTGCAGTTCATGATATCGAAAGTGTTCAACTCATTGGCCACCACTACTCGTGCACCCTGGATGTTCCGTGCGCTCAAAAGCACATTATCATCCTTGACAGGCACTACCAGCAGGCTCTTGCGGTCACTGAGATCGAAGCTCTTCAGGAAACTGGCGAATTCACTGGTCTTGGGCGCATTCAGGCCGACCGATTCGATCACCTTGATGGCACCGTCCTTCGCTTTGTAAGTAAGAGCGCTGCGTCGGGCAAGATCCTTCACCTTCTTGTTCAACTTGAACGAATAGTCGCGGGGCTGCGGACCGAACACTCGGGCTCCTCCCTTGAAGAGCGGGCTCTTGATACTTCCCTTCCTTGACCCTCCAGTGCCTTTCTGGCGATGAAGTTTCTTGGTGGAGCCGGAAACCTCGCTCTTCTCAAGTGTCTTGTGCGTGCCTTGACGCTTATTGGCCAAATGCTGCTTCACATCAAGCCAGATCGCATGATCGTTCGGCTCGATCGCGAAGACCGCGTCATTCAGCTTTGCTTTTTTGCCAGTGGACTTGCCGTCCTTGGCGAAGATCTCGAGTTCCATCTTATTTCCAGATGATCACGATGCTACCCTTGGGACCTGGCACGGTACCCTTCAGAAGCAACAAGTTCTTAGTTGGATCGACCTTCACTACTTTGAGGTTCTCAGTGGTGACCTTGTTGCCACCTGTGCGACCAGCCATTCGCAGACCTTTGAACACACGACTTGGGTAGGACGAACCGCCAAGGGAGCCAGGTGCGCGGCTACGATCATGCTGGCCATGAGTGCCTTCACCTACACCACTGAAGCCGTGACGCTTCACCACACCTTGGAAGCCTTTGCCCTTGCTATTACCAGTAACGGTAACGAAGCTTCCCTCTTCAAATAGATCCACACCTACCTTATCTCCCAGTTTAAGCTCCTGCTCGAACTGCTTGAATTCGTGGGCTTTCACCTTCGGAGTGGTATTCGCCTTTTTGAAGTGACCGAGTGCTGCGGCGGGTGAACTTTTCTCACGACGTTCGCCAAAGGCAAGTTGAACTGCCTCATAGCCGTCCTTCTCGGTGGTCTTCACATGCGTGACCACGTTCGGCTCAGCTTCGATCACGGTGCATGCCACCAGCGATCCGTCCGTATCGAACAGGCTGGTCATACCGATCTTTTTTCCTAACAAACCGCTCATCGTAGTTCTGTGCTAATCGGTCAGACCTTGATCTCCACGTCCACGCCGCTGGGGAGTTCCAGCTTCATCAGGGCATCGATCGTCTTTGAGGACGAGCTGTAGATGTCCATCATGCGCTTGTAGCTGCAGAGTTGGAATTGCTCGCGCGCCTTCTTGTTCACGTGCGGGGAGCGGAGCACTGTGAATATGCGCTTGTGGGTGGGCAATGGTATCGGCCCACTTACCACGGCGCCGGTGCTCTTCACCGTCTTTACGATCTTCTCGGCGCTCTTGTCGACGAGATTGTGATCGTACGACCGCAGCTTGATCCTGATCTTTTGGGTCATCGCTTTTTGTGCGGATTATGCTGAAACTTTTCCGCGCACCTTGGCCAGCACGGCTTCGGTGACGTTATTTGGTGCTTGTTCATAATGACTGAACTCCATCGTGCTGCTCGCACGGCCGGAGCTCATGGTACGAAGAGAGGTGACATAGCCGAACATCTCGCTCAAGGGCACCTTCCCCCTGATCGCCTTTGCTCCTGCACGATCATCCATTCCTTCTATGGTACCCCGCCGGCGATTGAGATCACCTACGATATCACCCATGTTCTCCTCCGGAGTAACTACTTCGATCTTCATGATCGGTTCGAGCAGCACGGGGCGAGCTTTCGGCATCGCGGCACGGAAAGCGCTCTTGGCAGCGATCTCAAAGCTCAATGCATCAGAGTCCACATTGTGGTAGCTGCCATCATACAGGGTCACTTTGAGGCTCTCCATGGGATAGCCTGCCAGCACACCATTCTTCAAGGATGCATCAAATCCTTTCTGTACTGCAGGAATGAATTCCCGGGGTATCACTCCACCCTTGATCTCGTCGATGAACTCCAGGCCGGTCTTCTCCTGATCGGTCTGTGGCTCAATGCGAACGTGGATATCAGCGAACTTACCACGGCCACCGGTCTGCTTCTTATAAAGCTCCCGATGCTCAACTGTTCCGGTGATGGCCTCTTTGTATTTGACCTGGGGCGCCCCCTGATTGCACTCCACCTTGAACTCGCGCTTCAGGCGATCCACAATGATCTCCAGGTGTAGTTCGCCCATTCCGCTGATCACGGTCTGGCCGGTCTCCTCATCGGTGTGCACCTTGAAGGTGGGATCTTCTTCGGCAAGCTTCGCCAGACTCTGGCCCAGCTTGTCCATATCAGCCTGTGTCTTGGGCTCCACCGCGATGCCGATAACGGGCTCGGGGAAGCTCATGCTCTCCAGGATGATCGGATTGTTCTCATCACACAGCGTGTCGCCGGTGCGGATGTCCTTGAAACCTACAGCTGCGCCAATGTCACCAGCCTCGATCACCTCGACCGGGTTCTGCTTATTGGCGTGCATCTGGAAAATGCGGCTGATACGCTCCTTATTACCAGAACGCATGTTCTTCACATAGCTGCCTGCGGGTACTTTGCCGCTGTAGCAGCGGAAGAAGGCCAGGCGGCCCACATAAGGGTCGGTCGCTATCTTGAAGGCCAATGATGCCATTGGCTCGGACGGATCGGGCTTGCGCTGCACCTCTTCTCCGGTATCCGGATTCGTGCCTGTTACCGATGCGATGTCCATCGGGCTGGGTAGGAATGCCATCACCGCGTCGAGCATGGTCTGAACGCCCTTGTTCTTGAAAGCGCTGCCGCACAGGATCGGCGTGATGCTCATGCTGATGGTGCTCTTGCGGATCGCATCCATGATCTCGGCCTCTGTAAGGCTGTCGGGATCATTGAAGTATTTCTCCATCAAGGTATCATTGCTCTCGGCAACGTTCTCGATGAGCTTATCGCGCCATTCCTTCACGGTGTCCTTCAGGTCCTCGGGGATGGGCACTTCGTTCCATGTCATGCCTTGATCCGCCTCGTTCCACACCATACCCCGATTGTTGATCAGGTCGACAACACCTTTGAAATCGGCCTCCGCGCCGATGGGGACTTGAAGGGGTACAGGATTGGCCCCAAGACGTTCACGGATCTGGGTCACCACATTGAAAAAATCGGCACCACTGCGATCCATTTTGTTGACGAAGCCCAAGCGGGGTACCTTGTACTTGTTCGCCTGGCGCCATACCGTTTCAGATTGCGGTTCAACACCGCCCACCGCACAGAACAAGGCTACGGCACCATCGAGAACTCTAAGGCTGCGCTCCACTTCAACGGTAAAATCAACGTGCCCGGGAGTATCGATCAGGTTGATCTTGTACTTCTCGCCCCGGTAGCTCCAGCTGGTGGTGGTGGCGGCGCTGGTGATGGTGATACCGCGCTCCTGCTCCTGTTCCATCCAATCCATGGTCGCAGCGCCATCGTGCACTTCACCGATCTTGTGTACAAGGCCGGTATAGTACAGGATGCGCTCAGACGTGGTGGTCTTACCGGCATCGATGTGCGCCATGATGCCGATGTTGCGCGTGTATTTAAGGTCCCTCTTGGCCATTTTATCTCTCTCGTCTACCTCTCAATGATCAGAATCGGAAGTGACTGAATGCCTTGTTGGCCTCGGCCATCTTGTGAACCTCCTCCTTCTTCTTGAAAGCGGCTCCTTCTTCCTTGCTCGCCGCGAGTATCTCGTTGGCGAGCTTCATCGCCATGCTGCGCTCATTACGGCTGCGAGCATACCCGATCAACCATTTCATCGCCAGGCTCTTCTTACGATCCTCCCTTACTGCTTGAGGGATCTGGAAGTTCGCACCACCTACACGGCGGCTACGCACTTCTACCTGCGGAGTCACATTCACAAGCGCCTTACGGAAGATCTCAAGACCATCCTCACCGCTCTTCTCAGCTACGATGTCGATCGCGTTATAGAAGATGTCGAACGACTTGCTCTTCTTGCCATCGTACATCAGGTTGTTCACGAACTTGGTCACCTGTGCATCGCCGAACTTGGGGTCCGGCAGGATCGTGTGCTTTACTGTCTTTTTGCGCATGACGCTTCCTGGTGAACGTTACTTACTTCTTCTTGGCAGGTGCGGCACCTGGTTTCGGACGCTTGGTCCCGTATTTCGAGCGGCGCTGATTTCGGCCTTCAACACCCGAGGTATCAAGCACACCGCGAACAATATGATACTTCACACCCGGCAGATCCTTTACACGGCCACCGCGCACCAGCACGATACTGTGTTCCTGAAGGTTATGACCTTCTCCACCGATGTAGGCGATCACTTCATATCCGTTCACGAGGCGGACCTTTGCCACTTTGCGAAGTGCTGAATTCGGCTTCTTCGGCGTGGTGGTGTACACCTTGGTGCATACGCCGCGGCGCTGAGGGCAACCGGTAAGTGCTACCGATTTGCTCTTGTACTCAGGGTTTTCGCGGCCCTTACGGATGAGCTGTTGAATGGTTGGCATGCGCTCTTTCGCTTGTCTTTCAAGTGTTTCTGCTTTTTCCTAGGCAAAAACGGGCTGCAAAGGTAAGAGAATTCGCGATATGAACACATGGTGTTGGTGGAAAATGCCCAGGCAGTGGGCCAGCCTTGCTCAATAGACCCGAGCCATAATTGTAGGCAGCAATGGTTTCCTTTTGATCCACAAGGATTTATCGGCATATCATCGACCTACTCGACCTTACAAACAGCAATGATCAAAAGATCGAAATACTCTATGACATGAGTGAATCGAGCTATCTTTGATTCAAATCATATGATCTGAACGACCTCGGCAGCATAACTTATTACTCCATCAGTCCGCGAATGTTGGAACTGCTTGCTCGCGTGCATGAACAGCTGGGACAAGTACACGCCCGGCATTTGCATTCGCCACCGAAAGAGATGGCCAAAGCGTACATGGTCAGCTCCGTCCACTCCACCCTTGCGATAGAGGGCGGCCTCATGGCCCCCTTGCCTTTGGCGGAATTGACCACGCAACATGGCGCTGTAAGCGGGCCTGCGCAACTCGAAGCGGTGAACACCTATCGGGTCCACGAAATGCTTCCTGACCTTGATCCGTATGTGGAGCAAGATCTCAGACGCGCGCAGTCCATCATGCTTAACGGGCTGGCCATGGATGCGGGACATTACCGGAGCGGACCGATCGAAGTATTCTACGGGGACCCATCACCTTTACGCACCGCTCCATCCAAAGGGACGCCGCTAGCTGTTCAAGAGCTGCTCGCCTATGTGGAATCAGATGAATTCCCGACCCTCATCACAAGTTGCGTCCTGCACTTCGGCATCATCTATCTACGGCCTTTCAGTGCTGGAAATGGCCGCATCGCCAGACTATGGCAGCGCCGGCTCCTCATGGATGATTGGCCGGTCTTCAGCTACCTGCCCATCGAAGCGTTCATCCTTCAACGAGAACCAGCCTATCATGCTGCTTTGGAGTATGCTGACAGACGAGGTGATTGTGGAGGGTTCATCGTATACCTGATGGAACGGATCAATGAAGCGCTGCACGAACTACTGTCCGATCCCGATCCGGTACGAACGGGGGCCGAACGTGTGGAGATCCATCTGAAACTGTCAGGTCGAAGAGCCTTCCGCCGCAAGGAATATCTGGCGGGATTTCCAGAACTTTCCACCGCCACAGCTACACGCGATCTTCAAGAGGCTGTGGCGGCAGGACTTCTGAAAGTGAACGGGGCGGGGCGCGGTGCGATCTACTCTCCTCTGTAAGGGATCGAGGCAGCGCCACGCGAAGTGGCGCCGCCTCCTACTTACTGCTTGATGAAACGAAGACCTCTGCTTCCACCTTCATCAAGTATTGTGAGGTGGTATGTACCAGGGACCAATTCTGAGATATCGATCGATCGGGCCAAGGCATGTACCAGACGGCCTCTCGCTACTACGCGGCCGGTGATATCATTGATGACATAGGGACCGTTCAACGATCCTGAGATCATTATCTGGTCATCCGCCGGATTGGGGTATAGCCCGATCCCATCACCGGTCATTTCATCGATCGATGTTGGACCTTCCACGAAGACCCGCACATTGCTGCCATCATAGATCACGAAGGGATGAAGGGGTTGCGTATGCCACAGGATGAAATCGCCTTCCGAAGAGACCATTTTCACCAGATCGGTGTGTGTTCCCAGATCGGAGATGGCCGTGCCATAACCCATGTAATACCAGGTAACGCTCGATGTACCGCTCGAATTCGTGTATGTATCAGTGAACGATCCGTTATAGGACAGTGGGAACTGCAGGATCCTCTTGGCATCGGAATATGTCTCGGGATCATCTGGCAGGCCATCTCCAACTATTTCGAGTGCGGAGTTAGATCCCGTGAAATAGGCATAGTACTGTGCGAAACCGAAAAGGTCTTGTGAGAAACACCAGTTAGCCGCAGGGAATTGAGAGGCATAAGGTGTCTGCGATGCAGGGCCGAGTACTGATGAACCCGCCAACTGAAGCGTGGCTGAAGTAAGGTCCCACTGAATATTGGCACCGTTATCGGCGATGTTGGTAGTGCCAGGCTGAGTGACCACGTAGAATTGTGTGGAGTAGCTGCCTGTTGGAAGGGCTGTGTGATCGATCACCGGCTGGGCGATGATGATCGGCGCGGCCAAGGCAAAGCTTAGGAAAAGGGTAGTGTATCTCTTCACGGTCATCGGATTTTCCGCAAGGTTAGCCTTGAGACACCATCCGCGGGACCGTAGAAGTCCCAATGTAGTGAACGCCCCCTGGTTGAAACCAGACCGGGCATGACGATCAGGCCTTGCAAGACTTTTCGCGATCGATCATTCCGATCGAAGGCGTCTTAAACCAATTTCAGCGTAAGAACTGACCGATCGATCAATTGCCGAACATTTCCTTCACCCGCTCGAAAAAATTCTTGTCCTTGGCGGTGGGCTTGGGTTGCATGCTTGGGCTGCTCCGAAGTTTCTCCAGCATCGCCTTCTCCTCTCGCGTGAGGTTCGTGGGTGTCCAGACCATCACATGCACGAACAGATCACCATGGCCATGGCCATGAATGCTTGGCAATCCTTTTCCCCGTAATCGAAGTACATGGTTGGTCTGCGTACCAGCTTCGATCTTCACCTTCGCTTTACCTGATACCAGCGGAACTTCGATCGATGCACCCAAGGCCGCATCTGGCATGCTGATGAAAGCTTCGTAGTGCAGATGCTGGCCATCGCGGCGCAATTCGGGGTGTTGTTCCTCCTCTATGACCACCAGAAGGTCACCGGGCACACCACCAGCGGGTGCTTCATTTCCCATGCCACTGATGTTCAGTTGCATGCCTTCCTCAACGCCAGCAGGTATATTGATGGGCACCACCACTTCTTCCCGGACAAGGCCATGCTCATCACTGCCCGGGGCGCGTTTGCTTACCGTTTGGCCAATGCCTCCGCATGCGGGGCAGGTGGTCACTGTCTGCATCTGACCCAGGAAAGTACTTTGCACGCGGCGCACCTGGCCACTACCCCCACAAGTGCTGCATGTACCATACTCACTTCCCTTTCCTCGGACCAGTTTGGTCACCTTGATCTTTCGCTCCACACCATTGGCGATCTCCTCGAGCGAAAGTTTCAACCGCACGCGCAGATTGCTTCCTTTCACCACACGTCCTCCCCGCCTTCCTCCGCCAAAACCACCAAAAGCTCCTCCGCCGAAGGCATCTCCGAATATGTCGCCGAACTGGGAGAAGATGTCCTCCATGTTCATGCCACCGCCCTGGAAGCCACCCCCCATGCCAGGTCCGGTGTGGCCGAATCGATCATACCTGGCTTTTTTCTCCGTATCGCTAAGGATCTCATAGGCAGATGCTGCCTCCTTGAACTTCTCCTCAGCGGCCTTATCGCCCGGGTTCTTGTCCGGGTGATATTTGATCGCCAGTTTGCGGTACGCCTTCTTGATCTCCTCGGCGCTGGCATTGCGTGCCACGCCCAGTACTTCGTATGGATCGCTCTTTGACATGGTCTGCGTCATTCACCCACCACGACCTTGGCGAAGCGGATCACCTTGTCATGTAGCGTATATCCATTTTCAACAACATCGATGACCGCACCTTTCAACTCCGGTGTTTCGGCAGGCGCCTGGGTTATTGCTTCATGCCTGTCCGTATCGAAAGCGTCGCCCTTCTTCACCTCCATCGGCTTGAGGCCTTGGGAACCCAGCACGTGCAACATCTTCTGGTGGATCAACTGCATGCCCTCTTTGATAGGAGTGGCTTCCTGCACGGCTTCATTGTTGGCGATGGCCCGGGCCATGTCATCCAGTACAGGCAAAATGGCCTTCAAGGTGCTTTCACCCGCGTGCTGCAACAGCTCGATGCGTTCGCGGGCCGTTCGTTTCCTGAAATTGTCGAATTCTGCGAAGAGACGAAGGTGTTTATCATGAAGGGCCTGGTGTTCGGTACGAAGTATGTCAAGTTCGGCCTCTGCATCGATGTTCTCCTGCCTGGGCGTGTCCACACCTTTTTTGGTGTCTGCACTGTCAATTGAAGGACCTACCGCTTCCGTGGCGGTTTCTCCTGATCCCGTCTCGCGATCGCTCTGTCCTTCCAGATCTTCCTTGCTCGTCATCTTGCTCACGTTACTTTTTCTGCGCCGGAACAGGTCTTTCATGATATCGAAAGGTCTTCTGCCGTATTCCGGCGCAGCCGGAGGTCAACATCCTTGCCAGCCAATAACTACGGACACTATGGCAGGGCGTTTCCATGATCTCGAAGAACATTGGCAGAAAATGAAAAGGGTCCATGACACTGTCAGGACCCTTTCATCGGAAACACACGTACTGAAGTGCGCGAGGCGCTCAGGGTGGTTATGCTTGTTCGCTCTCTACAGATCCATTCGTCATGGGTCGCATTCCCCTGAAATTGCCACTTTCTGTAAGGTGCATGCCTCTGCCTGCTGATAGATGGAAGCATGCGCCCCGAGTATTAGCAGCAGGCCGAGTATCAACGCGAGCAAGAGCCTTATACGAGAAAAGTGCAAGGCGAAATTCATGTTGTCTGAATGGGCTTATCCCGAAATGTCATGGCAAGCTTAACAAAAGTTCATAAAACTTGTGTCACCTGTTGAAAAAAAACAAGCTCTTCGATCGAATGGAAATGAAGAAGCCATCCCCTCGGATGGCTTCGGATGAACATCAACCCAGAAAGACCCTAAAGCTCTTTCACGTACTTGTCCAGTTCCTGGTGCAGGCTTAATCCCCGGAGATTCTTGGCGATGATCACGCCTTCAGGATCGATGAGGAAGCTCATGGGGATCGAGTTGACCCCATATAAACGGCTGGCCTCGGAATTCCAATGCTTCAGATCGCTCACATGCCATTTCCACTTCAGGCCATCCTGCTCGATCGCTTTTTTCCAAGCATCCCGATTGCGATCTAGGCTCACGCTGAATACTTCAAAACCTTTGCCTTCTTTGAACTTGGCCTTGGCATACTTGTCATAAGCAGCCACTACGTTCGGGTTCTCCTTCCGGCATGGGCCACACCAGCTCGCCCAGAAATCGATCAATACATACTTGCCTTTCAGTTCGGATAACTTGAGCACCTTGGTGCTGTCAGTATTCATGAAAGCCAGTTCAGGAGCCCTATCACCTATATTGGTACCTATCGCGGCCTTGCCGGTCGTACCTTTTTCCTGGCCACCCATACGGCTTGTGAATCCGTAGGCAGCAAGCAGTACTACTGCAGAGATCGTGATGATGCGCGTACTTGACATGATCGTCTTCAAATGCATGATGCAAAGGTAGGTGGTGAACTCCGATCAAGGCAGGCCAAATAGCGTGCCGCAGCTTGTGATCGCAAGGCTTATACGCACATCAAAGTCTTTCGATCCTGGCACCCAAAGCGTTCAGGCGCGCATCTATGTGCTGGTACCCACGGTCTATCTGTTCGATGTTGTGGATCGTACTTGTGCCTTCAGCGCTCAACGCTGCGATCAACAGTGAAACACCCGCGCGAATGTCCGGGCTGGTCATTGTCACTGCTCTGAGCGGTTGCTGGAAATCTTGGCCGATCACCGTTGCCCGGTGCGGATCGCAAAGGATGATCTGTGCTCCCATGTCTATCAGCTTGTCCACGAAGAAGAGCCGGCTCTCGAACATCTTCTGGTGTACCAGTACACTTCCACGCGCCTGAGTGGCCACCACCAGCACGATGCTCAACAGATCTGGCGTGAAGCCCGGCCATGGGTGATCGCTGATCGTCATGATGCTTCCATCGATGAAGGTCTTGATCTTGTAATGATCGTGTTCGGGAACGAGAATGTCATCGCCCTGACGGATCACCGTGATGCCAAGCTTGCGGAACACATCGGGAATGCAGCCCAAATGATCATAACCGGTATCCTTGATCAAGATCTCGCTGCGTGTCATCGCGGCAAGGCCGATGAAACTGCCGATCTCGATCATGTCCGGCAGCATGCGGTGTTCGGTGCCGCCGAGTTCCTTCACACCATCGATCGTGAGCAGGTTGCTGCCGATGCCGCTGATCTTCGCGCCCATGCGATTAAGCATGTTGCAGAGTTGCTGCAGGTACGGTTCACAAGCCGCGTTGTAGATGGTGGTGCGGCCTTCTGCAAGAACAGCGGCCATCACGATGTTGGCGGTGCCGGTCACTGAAGGCTCATCCAGCAACATGTACGCACCTTTCAGCTTCTTCGCCTCCACGCGGTAAAAAGCTTCCTTCGGATCGTAATGGAATTCGGCACCGAGGTTCTGGAAACCGATGAAGTGCGTATCCAGCCTGCGCCGTCCGATCTTGTCACCACCTGGCGTCGGTATATAACCGCGCCCATAGCGCGCCAGCAGCGGACCCACCACCATCACGCTTCCGCGAAGCCCGCCCCCCATCTGCTTGAACTCGGGCTTCATGAAGAACTCGATGTCTATGTCCTTCGCCGTGAAAGTGTAGTCGCTCTCATTCAGCCGTTCCACTTGTACGCCCATATGGCGTAACAGGTCGATCAGCTTGTTCACGTCCACGATGTCCGGCACATTGCGTATGGTCACCGTCTCCTTGGTGAGCAGCACGGCGCAGAGGATCTGCAGCGCTTCGTTCTTCGCGCCCTGCGGTGTAAGGGTGCCCTTCAACCGTCTGCCGCCTTGTATCCTGAAACTGCCCATACTCTTCGCTTTTATGCCATCAGCAGCCTTGGCCGCGCTGGCGCCGTTGGTAGTTGAACGAAGTTCGGCCGGAAGTGTTTTTTCGAACGCCATTGCATTGATCGTTGCATCAAAGCAAACGCGAATGACCGTCCGATCAGCGGCACTTGCCATGGGAGTTTGAACCGATCGATGTGAGTGGCGCTTTGGGCGTGCCCCGCTTTCGATCTTGTTCGCGGGCCGTGCCCGCCTAAGCTTCAATGAAGGCGGGTCGGGCTATCCGGTACAAGTCCTCGGCCATCAATGGCATGGCCTCCGGGCTTTCCCCTTCTATCCCTCACGCACATTCCGTCGGGAATAACGAATACTGAATGTAGTATAGTGAATGTTTGAACGATCCGTTCGATCGATCATCTCATCTGAAATGCAGGCTCGGTTGTCAGAAAACCTCCAACATCCAACTTCCAATCTCCAACTGAGATCAATACCTCTTCTTCCGGTTTCGATGGCGTTTCTTTCCACCACCCTGGCGCTTCCGTGGATCAACCTCATTGCGGGGGCCGTTCTGCTGGGCTTTCAATAGATCGGTGGTGCTCGCCAATTGTGCCTCCTCCTTCAACTTCAACTTTCCTTTGCTCAATTCGGCAAGATCCTTCAAGATCACGCCATCAGGGACCGTATCGCGGTTCCATGTAAGGAACTGTTTCTTCATCAGGTTGGCGATCAGGTGCGCGTATGCATCACGCTTCTCGCTTTCCTCCATTGCAGCACACTGGTCTATCATGCGCTCAACCAGCTTACCGTAATGGCCGTACTTGATCTTCGTCTTAGGATAAGGAACGTTCTTCGGCTTGCTCTCCAATTCCGCCACTGTCGGTGCCGGAAAAGGTGCATCCACATCGAGCTTGAAATCGCTCATGATGTAGAGGTGGTCCCAGAGCATGTGATCTCCGTTCTCGCTGTTGCGCAGTTGCGGGTTCAGCCTGCCGATCACTTGTATGATCGCTTTCGCTGTT
Organism: Bacteroidota bacterium; assembly: GCA_023430325.1. Lineage (GTDB taxonomy): Bacteria > Bacteroidota > Bacteroidia > Flavobacteriales_F > PHOS-HE28 > PHOS-HE28. The sequence continues at coordinate 23,267 of JAEZAU010000162.1, forward strand.
CGTGTGCGCTGCTCGCGGTCCTCTATCTCCATGCAATGCTCCACCATGCGCTGCACATGGCGGCCATATTCGGGAATGATCAAGCGCGGACGCTGTGTGTTGTAGTCGAACGCGAAGCTCTTGGGAGCGGAAGTTGCCATTGAAAAGAGATCAAGATCGGTCTGGCCAGAGGACGAAAAAAGCTCAATGGCCGCACAAAGATGGGTTCAAATGTAAGCGATCGAGGCTGGCGGAGCGCTGGTATGTGAACGGGTATATTTGGCCGCTTCGCCCAACAAAGTGCCAAAATTTTTCATCTGTACCCGGTTCAACATCGTCACGAGCGGGCCCGGGCAACAAGCGGATAGATCCGGTTCCCCCACCGGCACGGTGGAATGGCTGGCTCATCGGTTCGATCTGTTCGAAAAGATCTGCCTCCCTTCGGTGATGGGCCAGACCGATCAGGATCTGGTGTGGTTCGTGTTCTTCAGCGATCGCACTCCCGAACCGTTCCTGAGCCGCATTCGCGAGATCGAAGCCAGCTATCCGCCGTTCAAAGCCGTGTTCCTGCAGGATGGAGAGAAACAGGTACGCAGATATCGCTCCGAGGTGGCCCGCTCACTCACGCCTGCCGATACTCATGTGATAACCACCCGACTGGACAATGATGATGCCCTGCACAAGACCTATGTGCAACGCATGCGCGCTGAGTTCCATGGCCAGGATGATGAGGTAGTGAATTTTCTCAACGGTGTTCAATATGAAATGGAGGCGGGAATAGTGGTGTCCCTGCGTAAGAAGAGCAATCCATTCATCGGTAGGATCGAAAAGGTCCGAAATGGACAGGTGGATACCGTTCTAGGGGTGATGCATTACGAAGCCGAAGAGAAATGCGTCCTGCGCGATGTGGATGATCCATGTCCAGTATGGTTGCAACTGATCCATTCTGGAAATCTCCTGAACAGGTTGAACTCAAGCCGGATAAGGCTCGATCTTGACCTGGAACGGGAATTTGCGATCGAAGGACATCATATCCACAAGTTCAGAAGTATCGCTCATTTCCTGGAAGAACGCCTTCTGAACAGGCCATGGCGTCGTATCAAAGGCGCAGCGGGTAGACTGATGAGGATCAAATAAGGCTTCAACCCTCCACCACCGTAAGCTTCGCAAAACGCAACAACAATTGCTTCTGCCCGGCGGAGGGGAAGAACACCGTAGCCTTCAGATCGGGTGCTTTGCCTTCGATCTTCAGCACTTTGCCTTTGCCGAAGCGCTCGTGCATCACGGTCATGCCTTCCTCCAGATCGGCTGCGACGGAACCAAGTGTGTTGGTCGCCTCCAGCGGTGCTCCGCTTCCGCGGATCCGTTCCAGGTTGCCGCGCTTTTCCGGTGCGGGTGAATTCATCGGGCGGCCCATCGGCGGACGTGGCGGTGGTGTGCCCATGATCGGTGCCGATCGTTCGCGGCCGTACACCGGCTTTCCGGATCCTTCCTCGGGCGGTGCGTGACGCGCCCAGGGCGGCGTGCTCCGATCGAAGACCTGCTTCACCGAGCGTTCCACCACCTTGGGCATCTCCAGGTATTTCGGATCGATCTCGTCGA
>JAEZAU010000101.1 GCA_023430325.1 Bacteroidota bacterium
TAGCGGCTGTTAAGGAAGAAGATCTGGAGGTTGAAGCTCCAGCGCTGCATGTCCTTGTAGAAATCGAACAGGTACGGGTTGTTGTCCACAGCCTCCTGCAGCTGTTCCCATTTGTAATGTTTCGCCAGCAGCTGGGTGAGTGTGGTCTTACCTGAGCCGATGTTGCCTGCGATCGCTATGTGCATGCTTTCTTCCTTAGGACTTGGCGCGAAGATATCGGGCACCACCGTTGGAAAACCGGTTGTGGAAAAGTCGCTGAAATGTCAGCCGCCCGGCGGTACCGGCGCGGTGGTGATCCGATCCTTCAACAACGTATAGAATAGGCCGCGCTCGATCCGTGCCTCGCGTACCTCTGCGGGTTCCTGCGGCAATACCACCTGGCGGATATCGAAACTCTTCATGTCATACACGTGCAGGCCGCCATCCTTGAAGAAGTAGAGTTCCTGCCCGCGCACTTGAAAACTTCTTGCGCCGGTGATCGGAATGGTGCGGGCGTAGGTGGCGAAGAGATCGAAGACGAGGATGCCGTTGATGGTATCGTTCACGTACAGCCAGCCATCATGTTCCTGCATGTCGATCGGCCTGGGTGCAAATCCCAGCAATTGGTCCAGCCGTCCGGTGTTGGCGATCTGCCGCAGTTGTTTATCGACCCGTTGAAGGTGTAGTTCGCGTTCGTCGAACAGCCAGAAGTTGTTCTGCACGCTCATGGCAGCAAGGACCACCTGCGGGAATTGACGCGCAAGTGTGATGGGGCTGCCCTGCACGCTGAGCGTATTGTCCAACACGGCGAGCATGCCCTGTTCCGCGGAGAAGACCATCGGCTTCAACGAGAACGTTGCATCGATGTGCGTAACGCGGCCGAAGGTCTTCACGCTGTTGCGGATCACGAACCGGCCTTGTTTGTCATACAGTTCCAGTACATCTCCTGCCAACGCATACACATTGCCCATTTCATCGGTGGTGAACCGATCGAAGGTGCCGATGATGGTGTTGATCCCGCTTTGCGATGGAAATTGATCGGGAGCAGATGCGCTCTCCCGCTGAGCCACGCACGAGGTGAAGAACAGCGCGATGAAAGAGATGTACGTGGCGATCATCGATCGGTAGGATGAAGAAGCGGCTCCAGATAGGTGCGATCGTTACTCAGCCGTGGCACCTTGTTCTGCCCGCCGAGCTTTCCGCGCGAGCGCATCCATGCATGGAACGTTCCCTGCGGTACAACATGTATGACCGGCCGTTGCAACGCCATGTCGCCTTTGCGCTTGGCGTCGTAATCGGAATTAAGCGAGCGCATGGTGGCATCGAGCAGATCGGTGAAGCGATCGAGATCATCCGGCGCACGTTCGAACTCGATGACCCATTCATGTCCGCCGCGTGCGCTTCCATCCATATAGATCGGTCCGGCGGTGTATTCACTTACGATCGCTGAGGTGCCTTTGCAGGCTTCCTCCAGGCCACGTTCGGCATTCTCCACGATCAGCTCTTCGCCGAAGGCATTGATGAAGCTGCGCGTGCGCCCGCTCACCTGTATGCGGTACGGCTTTGTACTGGTGAAGCGGATCGTATCGCCCGGCATATAACGCCACAGGCCCGCGTTGGTGGTGATAACCAATGCGTATTGCACGTTCTCCTGCACTTCTTCAAGCAGAAGCGTTGCGGGCTTTTCTTTTCCGACCTCTTCCAGCGGAAGGAATTCGAAGAAGATGCCGTAATCGAGCATCAGCAGAAGATCGTCCGCACCATGACGATCCTGGATGCCGAAGAATCCTTCGCTCGCATTGTAGCTCTCCAGGTAGTTCATTCCCGCGGAAGGAATGAGCGCCTCATATTGTGCGCGGTACGGCCTGAAGCTGACGCCGCCATGCATGAAGAGTTCAAGGTTCGGCCACACCTCAAGAATATTCTTCTTTCCTGTGATCTCCAGGATCCGTTTCAACAGAACGAGCGTCCACGATGGCACTCCTGCGATGCAGCGCACATCTTCCCGCATGGTCTCTCGCGCCATCTTTTCGATCTTCTCCTCCCAGTTGTCCATCAGCGCCGTTTCGATCACGGGCGTACGTTTCATCTCCACCCACATCGGGAGGTTGCGGATGATGATGGCCGAGAGATCCCCGGTGTACGCATCCGGACGTAGCTGTTCGATGGTGCTGCTTCCACCGAGCACGAGGCTCTTGCCGAGGTAGAGCTTGCTTTCGGGGAATTGCTGGTAGTGCAGCGCGATAAGGTCCTTGCCGCCTTTGTAGTGGCAATCCTCCAACGCTTCGCGGCTCACCGGTATGTACTTGCTGCGATCGCTGGTGGTGCCGCTGCTCTTGGCGAACCAGCGGATATCCGTTGGCCAGAGCAGGTTCTGCTCGCCAGCGCGCATGCGCTCCACGTAGGGCTTTACATCCTCATAATCCTGCAACGGAACGCGTTCACGGAAGACATCGGGATCCTTGATCGATGCGTAGTCGTACTTGCGGCCCCATTCGGTGTACTTCGCTGCGCCGATCAGGTTGTGGAAGACCTCCAGCTGCGCCATGCGCGGATTCTCGCGGAACAGCTCTATCTGCTGCAGGCGCTTCTTGATCAGGAAGGAGAACAGGGCGTTGATGGGCATTCGCAGGGCGAAGATGGTGATGAAGATAGACGGTAGCGATCTACTTCGATCTGCAAATGGCTACTGCTTCACCCAACGATGGCTGCCGCGGTTGCCGAAGCGATCGGTAACGACCGCGTGGTACATCCCGCTTTGGAGTTTCGATGTATCGATCACCTGCCGATCACCTGGGACTTTTTGCTGCAGCACCAGCCTTCCCCGTGGATCGAATATGACCAGATCATGTTGGCCGGGTGGAAGTTGGAGAAAGAAGTGATCGGTGCCGGGATTAGGATGGACGTTCAATGACCACGATGGAATATCTGAGATCTGAGTCGTAAAACTGCAGGATAGATCAGTTTCCGTAACGTTTGTCAGATCTCCATCCATGTAGTCCAATAATTCGTTTATGGTGTTTTCATAGATACAAGGTCCCGGCATGGTAAAGTAGGTACAAACCCCGATCCGTTCGATCAATGAGTGAAATGTAGTAAGCCAGTAGTGATGAAGAAGGTCCAACTTGCGAAGTGGAACGCCTTCCAGCCATAAGGTATCGATCGAAATGACTTCGAAATAGTAATAAGTGGCATAACACGTGTCATGCGGTCTTTGCCATCGATCTCCTACGGATGCATTGAACCAGAACAAGGTATCCCATGCCTGGAATGAGTTGCTCCATATCTCAACAAGACCCTCATGATCCTTCGTGATCATGGCAGCGTGCGAATAACTCGTATCAGAAAGTCCATTGTTGACAAATGATCTGCTGATAATCTGTGCCGGATCATTACCGATGATCGTATCACCTGCGTGCCACCACCACTGCTCTCCTTGCCCGCCCGGAACGGAGAATGAATGGTGCCATTCCGCTCCTGGCGGACACCAACTCTGAGCGTATGAACCCAATGACAGACAGGCGAATAGGACCATAAGGACCCGCATGATCGGATTTTTGATCCAGTGAATATACTGGCATTCAAAAGATTCCAACTTGGCCGGAAAAACTTTTCCACTCCCCCCGTAACCTTCCCCCGACACCTCCCGTAACAAAGGCAGGTTTTGGTTAGTGGATCTAAGGGCAAGCAGAGGGCTCCGGGTTTCCCGGGGCCTTCTGTGGTTTACGGGAAATGCAAAAGGGTGGAGCAACTCCACCCTTTTGCATTGATGCAGGTCGCCGATCAGCGGATCGTGATGTCGTACGGCATTCTTGCTTGTATGCCGAAGCTCTTTTTCGCTTCCTGTATCCGCTTGAACTGGCCCAGCATCTCCAGATCATCGGTGCCGAGCATCTGTGTGGCAGCCCAGATCTTCGCGCTGGTGTTCAACTCTTCGAGCAGTTCTTCGAAGAACTCCTTCTGCTCGGGAAGTTCCACCTGCTTGTAGTCATCACCTAGTTCGGCGAGGCGTGCGGCTTCTGCGATCGCATCTTCCAGGCCGCCCATCTCATCCACAAGGCCCAAACGCTTGGCCTCCGTTCCGCTCCATACACGACCCTGGCCGATCGAATCCACCATCGCAACATCCAATCCACGGCCATCGGCTACGCGCTGCTTGAAGGTGCCGTAGATGTCATCCACATAGAGCTGGATGATGCGCAATTCCTGATCGCTCAGCGGACGGCTCACGGTGAGCATGTCGGCGTACTTGTGTGTCTTCTCCACATCGAAGGTGATGCCGAGCTTATTGTTGAAGAAGCCCTGCATGTTGGGGATCATGCCGAACACGCCGATCGAACCGGTGATGGTGGTTGGTTGCGCGTAGATCTTGGTGGCCGGTGCACTGATGTAGTAGCCACCGCTGGCCGCCACATCACCCATGCTCACCACGATCGGTTTCTTCTCGGCGATCAATTTCACCTCACGCCAGATGATCTCGCTGGCCAGCGCACTTCCACCTGGCGAGTTCACACGGAACACCACGGCCTTCACATCATCATCCTCGCGCACATCGCGCAGCGTTTCGCCCAGATCGGAGCTGCCGATGGTGCCATCCTCGTTATCGCCTGAAGCGATCGAACCTTCTGCATACACCACCGCGAGCTTGTTCTTTCCGCTGGTGGTGCTGGTCTTGTCCTTCGCACGTTTGCTCGGATGGTTGAAGCTTTTCGCATAATCCTTCAGATCGGCGAACTCCAGCTTCTTGTCCAACGGCAATTCCATGCGCTCCTTCATCATCTCATGCACCTCATCGAAATACTTCGCGCCGGTGATGAAATTGTGTTGCGTCGCGCTGATGTCACTGCGCACCAGCATGCTGTCGGCGATCACGTTCAAACGATCCACCGGAATGTTGCGAGCGGTGCTTACGGCGTTGCTGTGCTCGTTCCAGAAGTCGGCCAGTAGTTTGCGGATCTGCTCGCGGTTCGGCTCGCTCATCTTGTCCTCGGTGAACGTTTCGCCAAATGCCTTGAACTTGTTATTGCTGCCGCGCACCAATTGGATATCGATCCCGAGTTTTTCGAACAGGCCCTTCAGGAACATCGGCTCCGAAGCAAGGCCGCGATAATCCACATCGCCTTTCGGTTGCAGGTAGATCTCGTCGGCGGCAGTGGCCAGATAATATGCGGCTTGCGTATAGAATTCGCTGTGCGCGATCACCGGCTTGCCACTCTCCTCCTTGAATTCGATGAGCTTGTCCCGGATCTCCTTCAGCGATCCGAAACCGGCCTGCACCATCACCATGTCCAGGTAGATCCCTTTGATCTTGTCATCGGTCTTCGCATGCTCCAGGCTCGCGAGGATCGTGTTCACACCGATGTGCTGGCTGCCGCTGAACGGCCCGAAGTCAAAGTCGAAGTCGTCCTTGCGCCCACGGTCCTTTATCTCCTTGTCGAAGGTGATCCGCAGCACCGAATCGTTCTTTATCTCGGCTGTCTTGCCCGAGCCGGCCATGGCGGCCATCGCGGCGATGCTGCCGATCAGGATGAAGATCAGGATCGCGCCCACCAGGAAAGTTCCCAGCATGGAGGCGAGCATGAATTTGAAGAACTGTCTCATTGGTCCGTGGTCGTTTACGGATCCGAAACTAGTGGATCGAAGAATGCAGCATGTGCGCGATCACACGAGCGGGAGCAGGGGGGGATGGAGGGAAGGATAAGCTGCAAGCTGCAAGGCACAAGCGAAACGCGATCCGATCGAAGATGGTTCACTGTAATTCATTGAAGCTTGGAACTTGAGCCTTGTGTTTTGAAGCTTCTTTTGGGCGTATCCCTTCGGGCCGGGCCAATGCTTCAAGTCCTCAGCCGCCAAATGCACGGCTTCCGGGCTTTCCGCGCATGTCCCTTACGCGCTGCGCAGTGCCAGATGATCTTCCGATCGAAGCATTATTCCTGACAACCCATAACTGACAACCGACAACTACCCCCGCGGCACCGCATACGCCTTTACTTCACTATCCGTGATCTCCTTCCCGCTCAGGATCACCAAGCGCTCGATCACGTTCCGCAGCTCGCGCACGTTGCCTGTCCACGGCAATTTCTGCAGCTCCTTCACCGCCTTGTCGTTGATCTTCTTTGCAGGAATTCCCTGCTCGTTGCAGACCTGCGCAATGAAGTGATCGGCCAGCAATGGAATATCCTCCGTGCGTTCGCTCAGGCTTGGCACATGGATCGGGATCACGCTCAGGCGATGGAACAGATCCTCGCGGAAACGTCCTTCTGCGATCTCTTTTTTCAGGTCCTTGTTCGTCGCCGCCACCACACGAACGTTCACGCGGATGTCCTTGTCGCCACCAACGGGTGTGATCCGGTTCTCCTGCAACGCGCGCAACACCTTCGCTTGCGCCGAAAGACTCATATCGCCGATCTCATCCAGGAAAAGCGTTCCGCCATCAGCCAATTCGAACTTGCCTTTCCGATCCTTGAAAGCGCTGGTGAAACTCCCTTTCATGTGACCGAAAAGTTCGCTCTCGATCAATTCACTGGGGATCGCCGCGCAATTCACTTCAATGAACGGTCCACTGGCGCGTGCGCTTTTTTCGTGGATCATGCGCGCCACACCTTCCTTGCCTGCACCATTGCCACCGGTGATCAGCACGCGCGCATCGCTGGGCGCCACCTTCTCGATCATTTCCTTGATCTCCCTCAGCGCCTTGCTTTCACCCACCATCTGGGTGGCCTGCGCTTTCTTGCTCACCTTCTGGCGGAGCACTTTGGTCTCTTCCACCAGATTCTTCCGATCCAGCGCGTTGCGCACGCTCACCAGGATCCGGTTGATGTCCGGTGGTTTCTGGATGAAATCGAAAGCCCCTTTTTTCAGTGCATCCACGGCGGTATCGATCGTGCCATGGCCGCTGATCATCACCACGGGCAACTCATCATTGATCGCCTGGATCTTCTCGAGCACTTCGAGCCCATCCATCTTCGGCATCTTGATGTCGCACATCACCAGATCGAACTTGCCCACCTTGGCCTTGCTGAATCCGCTGCTGCCGTCCTCGGCTTCTTCCACCTTGTGCCCTTCATGCTCCAGGATCTCGCGGAGCGCATAACGGATCGCTTTTTCGTCGTCTATGATGAGGATGTTGGCCATGGCGCAAAGATGGGGAGGGAATGATCACGACGATCGAGTTGGTGCCAAGCGGGGTGGTGGCGGCAACCTCATTCTTTTTATTCGTCTACCTTTTGCATTTATAATTGAATGATCTTCCTGAAACAATGAAGACCTTAGTCATCTTCCTGGCATCGATCCATTGGATACTGCCGCAAACCACCAGGAGCCAAAGCGTTCAGATAAATTCGAGCCTTACACCCACCTGTGGTGGATACTCCGGTACGCTGCAAGCTGTTGTTAGTGGCGGCACGGGTCCTTACTTCTACGTATGGTACGTGGATCAACAATCCTACGGGTATGGGCAGTCCCTATCCTTCAATGGAATGGGGATCTTCTACGGAGGTGTTGTGGAGGTATTTGTCAGCGAGGGCGGATCTCCTGTTGGCACAGCACTGTTGAATGTACCATACATCACACCGGCTCAAATAGATCAGGTCCATCAGCCGGATCACAGCGCAGGTTCCCCGGCATTGATCGGGGTATCCTCTTCCAGCATGTTCGCTACCAGCGTGAGTGGTGGGCCTGGCATGGTGGCTTCGGGGATGAATGGCACTATTGGTTACGTTGCGTTCAACGGTGCACCTGGAAGCAGCGTACAGATCAATCTGAGCTCAGCGGAATGTGGTGCAACAACGAATGCTTTCATTCAGCCTCCATCCATATTGCCTGATATCGGGGTGGTGGATGTGGTAGGCTCATGTGCTGCAAGCCCCACAGGTAAGGTCACGTTGAGCGTATTCAATGGGAACACGAATGATGGCCTGAGAATGCATTTGCGCGGATCCAATGGTATCGTAACAACATCACCGATCATCTATTCCATACCCGCAACAATACCATTCAACAATATCCCCGCAGGCACCTATTGGGCAGTGCTCTCTGGTCTGGGAGTTTCCCTGCCGGGCCTTCCGTATACACATAAGGATTCCGTTCAGGTGACCATTCCTGCACTCGGTCCCTGTGGCATTGTACAAGGTCAGGCATACGTGGACAATAATTTGAATTGCACCAAACAGTTCAATGAGCCTGGTGTTCCATCGCTGATCCTGAAGATGCTTCCAGGACCCTACTACACAACTACGGATGTGAATGGCAATTATGTACAGCATCTGCCGATCGGGAGCTATACCATCGAGCAGGTCAGTGATGTAGTGGGCGGGCATTGTTCAACGGAACCGGTCGCGATCACGATAGCTGGTGGTACGCCAGCGGTGGTCAACTTCGCAGATACTTCTTCGGTGCCATTGGATCTTCGGATCACCATGGGCAGTGGTGTTGCCAGACCGGGGTTTTCATTTCAATACGGGATCAATGTCAAGAACCTTACTCCGGCCTCCAGCGGTGTCATTACGATCACCATGGAATTCGACCCGTTGCTTCAATTTCAATCTTCAGATCCTGCACCGACCAGTGTGAACGGCAACACACTCACCTGGCAACAGACCACATTGTTCGCATGGCAGCAGCGGAATATCACGATCAACTTTTTGGTCCCTGCCGATCCAGGGCAATTGGGAACGGTGCTCGTTTCCTCCGCTGCGGTAACTTCCGCGAATGCGGACGGCAACCTGGATAACAACAGCGCCAGCAATTTTCGGGTGATCACCGGTGCTTTCGATCCGAACGACAAACTTGCCTACACCAGCAGCGGTAGTTGGAGCGAATTCGATCCTGGTGAGGACGATTGGATCGACTATACGATCCGATTCCAGAACACTGGAACTGACACCGCTTTTCATGTAGTCATTACCGATACTATTTCTCCCGATCTGGATCCTGGTTCGATACAGATCGGAGCCGGCTCGCATCCATTTACATGGCAGTTGCGTGATGAGGGAACTTTGAAATTCTATTTCGCGAACATTCTTCTTCCGGATAGCAACGCCAACGAACCTGAAAGCCATGGCTTCGTAAGCTTCCGCATAAGACCCCACGATCCGCAAAACCTCCAAGCGGGAGATCAGATCGTCAACACGGCCAACATTTTCTTCGACTTCAATCCACCGGTGATCACCGATCCAAGTGTACTCACCGTGCCAACTTCTGGTGTGCAGGTGAACGTGAAAGTGACGCTCGGAGGACCGTACAATTCATCCACTGGCATGATGAACGATCAGCTGCGATCGCTGGGACTTCTCCCATTGAATGAGCCTTACTCAGCTTTCGGCTACACTTTCGTGAACAGCGGTACTGGGACTACGACGGCCGCCGTGCTGGCCACCATAGGGCCGGATGCCATCGTGGATTGGATGATCCTGGAATTGCGCAGCCCGTCACAGCCGCAAACGATCGTCGCCAGTAAGCCGGTGCTCTTGCAACGCGATGGTGATCTGGTGCAGGCAGATGGAAGCGCGATCACGTTTGCTGTGCCTGATGGCCAGTATCACGTTGCCGTGAAACACCGGAACCATCTCGGTGTGATGACCGCCGCACCGATAGCGCTTTCCGGCACAAGCTCATCGATCGACTTCACGAGTTCTGCCACTGCGACATGGGGAACCGCCGCGCGCCGGAACATGGCCGGAACCATGGTGCTCTGGCCGGGTGATACCAATTTCGATGGATCGGTGAGCTACATGGGCGCAGGCAACGATCGCGATCCGATGCTGCAGATGATCGCGATCCCGACGCAGGTGGTCACATCCACATATTCATCGCGCGATGTGGACCTTGATGGTGTGATGAAGTACACCGGCGCCAACAACGATCGCGATCTCATCCTGCAGACGATCGGTGGGTTGGTGCCTACTGCGGTGCGGGTAGGGCAGTTGCCCTAATAAACTTTCCGACCATTCACTGGATTTTCACATCGAGATCGGGTAACTTACTTGCCCCTCTGCTCCACATGCTTCTACGTTACTTCCTGCTCAGCTTGCTCCTTCCCGCTGCTCTCGGGATGAGCGCCCAAGATCCCGGCATCATACCCGGCCGCATCCTTTTCATGATCGCCGATGGCGCCGATCCACACAAGATCGTGTCAGACCTGCGCACACTTGACGGTGTGACCACGAACGTTTCCATTGTGAAGGAAGTGAGCGCGCCCATGCGGATCTGGGAGTTGCAGTTCGATCATGGAGCAATTCAGCAACAGAAGATGCTGGATGCGGTGAAAAGGCATCCCCAGGTCATGATCGCGCAGAACGACCATCCGGCCACATTCCGCGCAGTGCCCAATGATCCGGGCTATGCGAGCCAGTGGCAGCACCAGAACATAGATAGCGAAACAGCATGGAACGTGACCACCGGCGGAACCAGCGCCGATGGCGATGAGATAGTGGTGTGTGTGATCGAAGCGGCCAACCTGCTCCACGCCGATCTGGTAGGGAACCGATGGGTGAACACCCAGGAAGTGCCCAACAACGGGATCGATGATGATGGCAATGGCTACATCGATGACTACGATGGCTGGAATCCCGGTGCCAATAACGACAACAACCTTTTCGGCGGAAGCCATGGCACCCAGGTGGCGGGCATGATCGGTGCGAAAGGCAACAATGGCGCGGGCGTGGCCGGTGCGAATTGGAACGTGAAGATCATGGTGGTCACCGTTGGCAGCCTTTCGCAATCGAACGTGATCGCTTCCTACACCTATCCGCTGGTGCAGCGCCGCAGATACAATGACAGCAACGGGTCGCAGGGCGCTTTCGTGGTGGCCACCAACGCGAGCTGGGGTATCGATAATGCGAACCCGGCCAACTATCCGCTCTGGTGTGCGATCTATGACACGCTAGGTACGGAAGGCGTGCTCAATTGCGGGGCCACCACCAACAGCAACCAGAACGTGGATGCGGTCGGTGACATGCCCACCGCGTGTGCCAGCCCGTTCATGGTGAGCGTTACAGCCACCAACAGCAATGATATGCGCACCTTCAGTGGTTATGGTGCCACTACGATCGATGTGGGTGCGCCGGGCGAGAACGTGGTCACCACCTCTGGCACCACGAGCGGAAGCACCGGCACCACCACCACCAGCGGAACCTCCTTCGCGAGCCCGCTCACCGCGGGGGTCATAGGCCTTCTCTATTCAGTGCCGTGCGCATCGTTGATGGATCTGGTCAAGAGCGATCCGCAGGCAGGCGCTTTATACATCCGCCAGAAACTGTTCCAAGGCGTGGAGCAGGTGGGCAATCTGCCCGGACAGACGGTGACCGGCGGAAGAATAAATGCCAACAACAGCGTACAACT
>JAEZAU010000109.1 GCA_023430325.1 Bacteroidota bacterium
AGAGCCTGTTTAAGATCCAAAACCCATAGATCACAACGGGCTTTTAATATGTTACAGGTGTTGGCGTGAAAATGTAAGGTGAGATTGATCTGGTTTGGGCATGAAGTCCCAACCACCCGCTCGGAAGACCTACCCCAGTGATATCACTCGCGAACAGTTCGAGCTCATCCGCGAGGATCTGGAGTCCTTCAAGAAGCGCACGAAACCCAGAGAAGTTGACCTCTATGAGATATTCTGTGGGCTATTGTACGTGCTCAAGAGCGGCTGTCAATGGCGTATGATACCAAGTGACCTACCTGATCATAACCTGATCTACTACTACTATTCCCAATGGCGTGAGCGTGTCAATGGTAAGCCAAGCCTCCTGGAGAGGTGCTTAAAAAAAATACGTTGGAGAGGTCCGCAAAAGCCTTGGGAGGAGAAAGGCGACGAGTTTCTGCATCGTTGATGCGCAAAGTGTGAAGAACACCGACAGCACAGAAGAAAAGGGGTTCGATGCAGGTAAGAAGGTGTCCGGTATAAAGCGCCATATCGCGGTGGACACACAAGGCTTACCTCACGCCATGGCCGTAACAACAGCCGATGTCACCGACCGGGATGGTGCGTTACTGGCGCTGAAGGATGCAAAACGTGAACTCCGCAGAGTGAAGGAAATACTTGTGGACGGAGGCTATAGTGGAGAGAACTTCGCCATATCCGTGGATGACCTTATCGGTGCCACTGTGCAAGTGGTCAAGCGTAATACTCTGAACACCTTTGAGGTGATACCTAAACGTTGGATAGTGGAGCGTTCCTTCGCTTGGCTGGAGAAGTGCCGTAGGCTATGGAAGAACTGCGAACGAAAGCTCAATACCAGCCTCCAGTTCATGGTTCTGGCCTTTCTTTCTCTCTTGCTTAAACGATCCTAAACAGGCTCTCAGGCTGACCCATCGCGTCAAAAAAATAAACGGCAGGGCGATGGATCAGATCGATCACATTCTGAACGCCACCCCCCACCACATAACTTCCATCGGCACGCTTGAATGAAGCGTCGCTCCAACCTGTATAGGTCGCATTTAAGGGCAGCGGAAGCATTGTCGTATCCAGAGAAACTCCTTCAGATGTAAGCCGAAGTACGCCCATCTTGGAACCGTAATAGTATGCCGTGTCCTGCCAGTTGGCATTGAAGAAAACGAGAATGTTCCCTGAACCATCCTGCTCCACGGAAAAACCTGTCCCTGAGTTCGAGCTATACACATTATAGCGTTTATTAAATGTTTGCGAGGATAGATCACATGTGAACGCACCGGTAAGGATGAACAGGATCCACAACCGCAATGGCCTCATCGTATCAGGTTTAACTTAAACCTCCGCAGGGTCTCTGTTTTCGGGACCCTGCGGCCTCGGGTATCATCGGTCCGACCCATGGATCTAATGTAGGAATGTGATCCTAATGGCTCTCCGAGATCTGCGTAAGTGGCACAGGTGGAAAGCCCGCAAGCGAGGCTCTGCGAGTGCGGACTTGGAACCGGAGCCACGCCCTGACAGGAATTCGCCCACCCTTCCGGGGGAGGGGAGCCTAAGCACTTTCGCGATCCCGGCTCGGGGGCCGGAATGACAGACTACACAGGATCCACATCCGTCACCAACTGCACGCCGGCATGCGGCTTTTCTGCAAAGACCTTGTCGATGGTATCGCGCACGAAGTTCTTTTCCGCGGTATGTGCACTGCGACGCAATTTGATCAGCAAGCGCCGCAAATGCAGATCGCGGATGCGGGATACCACCGGCACTTCGGGGCCGAGCACGCGATCGCCGAGGCCTTCGCGTAATGCGCTCGCCAATGCGGATGCGGTGGCGATCACGCGCTCTTCGTTGCGGTGTTTTAGCGTGAGCTGAATGAGCCGCAGGAACGGTGGATAGCCATGGTTGCGCCGATGCTCGATCTCGCGCTTGTACATGCCTTCCACATCGTGGTCCACCACCAGCTCCAGGACCGGATGCTGCACATCACTGGCTTGAATGATCACGGTGCCGGCGGTTTTTCTTCTTCCCGATCGGCCTGCCACCTGCGCCATTAGTTGGAACGCCCGCTCATGCGCCCTGAAATCGGGGAAGCGCATGAGGTTATCGGCATTGAGGATGCCCACCACGCTCACGTGGTCGAAGTCCAGGCCCTTGGTCACCATCTGTGTGCCCACGAGCACATCGATGGCGCCCTGGCCGAAGCTGGTGAGGATGCGATCGAGCGCGTGTTTGCCACGCGTGGTGTCCTGGTCCATGCGGGCCACACGTGCATCGGGAAGGATCTCGTTCAATTCCTCTTCGATCTTCTCGGTGCCGAAGCCGAGCATCTTCAGACGTTTGCTTCCGCAGGCGGCGCAACTTGTGGGCGGCGGATAGTGGCGGCCGCAGTAGTGGCAGCGCAACTGGTGGTGGAACTTGTGGTAGGTGAGGCTTACGTCGCAGTGATCGCACTCGGGCACCCAGCCGCATGTTTCGCACTGCCACACGGGCACATAGCCGCGACGGTTCTGGAATATGATCGCCTGTTCCTTGCGTTCTATGGCGGCGGCGATCTTCTCGATCAACGTGGTGCTGAAGTGGCCGCGCATCTGCTTCTTGCGGTGAGCATCGCGCAGATCGACCCGCTCGATCGATGGTAATTCCACATCGCCGTACCGCACGAGCAATTCCGCGTAGCCGTACTTGCCGCCTTTTGCGTTGTGCTGGCTTTCCATGCTGGGCGTGGCCGAGCCGAGCAGCACTTTGCAGTTGTGGATGCCGCCGAGTACCACGGCCATGTCGCGCGCATGGTAGCGCGGCGCGGGATCATGCTGCTTGTAGCTCGGATCATGCTCTTCGTCCACGATGATCAGTCCGGGCTTCTTGAACGGCAGGAACATCGCCGATCGGGCCCCTACTATCACCGATGGCGGATCTTCGCTTCGCGCGAGCTGCAGCCAGAGTTCGGTGCGTTCGCGTTGGGCCATACGAGAATGCGAAACGGCCACGCGATCGCCGAACCGTTCTCTAAGGCGGCTGATGATCTGTGCGGTGAGCGCGATCTCCGGCAACAGGTAGAGCACCTGTTCGCCGCGCGCGATCGCTTCGTTGATCAGCGTGATGTAGAGCTCGGTCTTGCCGGATGATGTGACGCCGCGCAAGAGCACCACCTCCTTTTCCTTGAACGCGTTGCGCACTTCATCGAGCGCGATCTTCTGCGCATCGGAAAGTTTGGGGAAATCCACCGGACCATCGGGCCGGGCGGGTCTTCCGGCTTCGCGCTCTTCGATCGTGAAAAGGCCTTTTTCAATGAGCCCTTTTAACGCAGTGGTATTCGATCCGGCGAGGTGGAGCAGTTTATCCTTCTCCACTTCCTTCGGCTTCTCGTTGAAGATCTGCGAGAGCTCGATGTAGCGCATAAGCAAATGCAATTGCTTCGGCGCGCGTTCCAGCCGATCGAACCAGCCGTGCAGCGCTTCCTCGGTGGAAGACTCCGGTGTGACCTTCACGTAGCTCACCATGCGCGGTTTCCAATGATCTTTCAGATCTTCCTCCAGCAACAGCGCGCCCTTCTCCATGAGGTCGCGTACGGTGCGCATGGGATCCTTCGTGTTGAGCAATTCACCGGCCTCCTGCAGGCTGATGACGTGGCGCTCTTCCAGCGCGTGCATCAGCGGTCCGGTGCGGCCTTCGGAAAGTTGGTCCATCACGCCCGGCTTTCCCGCTACCAAACGCGTCTCGCTGCTGAGGGAAAGCTGGCCGGGAAGGGCGGCGATCATCACTTCGCCCAGGGTGCAGAGGTAGTGATCGGCGATCCGCTCCCAGAACTGGAGTTGTTCTTCGGTAACGATCGGCCGTTCATCGATCACCGAGAGCACCAGGCGTGGTTTCCGATGGCCGGGATGTTCGTTATGGACGCGCCGTACGATGCCGCTGTAGAGTTTTCCGCCCCGGCCGAACGGCACTGCCACGCGCACACCGGGCACCAGCTTCTGGCCGGGCACCAGTTCGTAGGTGAAGATGCCGGGTACGGCCAGCGGGAGGATGACGTCTGCGAACACGGGCTGCAAAGGTGGAAATAACAAAGCCTGCCGAGTTGGGGCAGGCTTATGTCCGGACGCGCAGGGTCCGTTCGGAGACCCTGCGGAGGTCTTGTCTGCGAACACGGGCTGCAAAGGTGGTGAGCACGTCCATGGAAATTATTCTCCCAGGCAACGAAATGAGGTCCACCTACTGTCATCAGAATATGGAACCGAAGAAGGAGGGCACGAAGAGGAAAAAGGAGCCCGAAGTGAGTCCTGTGATATACGATCAGGAGACGCCGCTTTGGAACAAGTACTACGCGCAGGTACGGCGCACGATCCGCTTCCCACGCTACTACAAGAAGTCGCTGAACTGGTAGGAACCTAAGGAAGGCACCCGATCGGTTGGGATGAATGGGGAAGATCCCGCATCTTCGCCTCAGACCTGCTCCTACATGCTCCGGACTTTACTTTTCCCAACACTATTCTTTGTTTTCTCGGCGGCCTTCGCGCAGCCGGGCTCATCCTGTTCCGAGGCCGTAACGATCGGCATCGGCCAGCACACGGCCTTGGCCGATAACTATTGGTACAGTTTCACGGCACCTGCCACAGGGACCTACATCGCACGCACGTGTGGCTTGGATAGTTGCGACACGAAGCTTTGGGCGTACGACTATTGCGACAGCCTGGTCACCGATGAGCAGGGCTTGAACGCGATCGCCTACAACGATGACGCCTGCGATCTACTTAGCAGTATCACGTTGAATGTTGTGATCGGTACCACCTACTACATACGCGTAGGCGATTACCAGAACGCCTGTGCCGGCCAGAATGTGGTCTGGGAACTGGTGGAAGGCACGTTGATCCCCACGATCGAATGCGATCCCGGAGAGGCCGAGGTTGCGATCGTGATCGTGCCCGATGGTTACCCGAACGAGATCAGCTGGAATTTGAAGAATGCGGAAGGAGAGACTTTGGCAAGCGGAACATCGGCCGGCGCTACTATCTGTGTACCCGATGACGAATGTTTGATCTTCACGATCAACGACAGTTATGGCGATGGCATTTTCCTGCCCGGTGGTTATTGGGTGTATTACGATCAACAACCTGTAGGCAGTGGCTACAATTATGGCTACAGTGCACAGGAGCAGATGAATTGTCCGGTGGGCTTCAGTTGTGGTTCCGCGGAAGAAGTTCAGACCGGATCCCACGTTGCCCCTCACAGCGACTATTGGTACGGTTTCACACCGGCGATCAACGGCAGCTACCTGGTGAGCACCTGCGGCGAAAGTTGCGATACGCGTTTATGGATCTACGATCACTGCGTGAACCTGATGTTCGATGATACGCAGATCGGATCGATCTATTTCAATGATAACAACAGTGAGTGTGGATGGCAGGCGCGGATAGATGCATTGCTGGAAGGCGGACAGACCTATTACATCCGCGTGGGTGATGCCGGAGCCGATTGCACAAACATCGATTGGAGCATCGAGTACAATGGACCGATCGCCGGATGCATGGATCCGACAGCTTGCAACTTCAACCCACTGGCCGAAGAGGATGACGGAAGCTGCATCTTCCAGGGTGATCCCGATTGTCCACTGGGTCCAGACCTGATCGTACGCAGCGATGTGCTACAGAACTCGATCCAGCTCTCTTCGATCACCGTAGGACCCACGAATTGCTACATCACCGAAGGATGTCTCACGGGTTTCGGCGATCGGGAGATCGTGCGTTTCACCACGCACATACAGAACATCGGACAAACGGATTTCTTCATCGGTAACCCGCAGAACAATCCCGATCAATTCAACCTGAACAACTGCCACGGCCACGTGCACTATGAAGGCTATGCGGAATACATCCTTTACGATGGCAGCGGCCAGGAAG
>JAEZAU010000130.1 GCA_023430325.1 Bacteroidota bacterium
GCTATCTCCTTCAGCTCTTCAGCAAACCAGTTGAAGATCGCCCGACGATGTTCTTCGAGATCATCCAGCGCAAGGGTGCGAAGAGCTTTGGCAAAGGCAATTTCAAGGCCTTGTTCGAAGCGATCGAACGGGAGCAGGAAGCGCGCGGTACGTTGTAATATATCTGTACTCATGATCGAAAGGCGTCCATTTCGGGCGCCTTTTTTCTTTCTCATTGTACATTCAACAAACAATGATGGACACTCTCCTCGATCCACGCTTTGCGATCACCGACCAGCGGCCGGTCAAGTTGAAAGATCACTTTTCCGATCTTCCAGAGAACCGCGAGAAAAAGGAGCTGAAGGCTCAACTCGAAGACGATAAAAAAGCGATCGCAAAGCTCCAGGACATCTTCTACGCATCAGGAAAGCACTCGATGCTATTGATCTTTCAAGCCATGGATGCTGCAGGCAAGGACAGCTGCATCAAGCATGTGATGAGCGGCGTGAATCCGCAGGGAGTGCACGTCACCAGTTTCAAGGCACCAAGCACGTTGGAACGCAGCCATGACTTCTTATGGCGTCATGCGATCGCAATGCCACCGAAAGGACAGATCGGGATCCATAACCGATCGCATTATGAAGAAGTATTGGTCACGCGGGTCCATACCGGATTCATTCTTGGTCAGCAACTTCCCGGCATCGTAACTGAGAGCGACATCAACGATGAGTTCTGGGAAGGCCGTTACCGCGCGATCCGCGAATTTGAAAAGCATCTCGCCGACAACGGCATGGTGATCCTGAAATTCTTCCTGTATATGAACAAGGAGGAACAGAAGAAACGCTTCCTCGAGCGCATCGATGATCCGGAAAAGAACTGGAAGTTCAGCGCGAACGATATCAAAGAGCGCGAGCATTGGGACAAATACATGCAGGCTTATGAAAAGGCCATAAGTGCAACGGCCGCACCACATGCTCCCTGGTACGTAATCCCTGCGGATGAGCAATGGGAAAGCCGGGCGATGGTGGGCAAATTGTTGCGAATGAAGTTGGAGGAATTGGATCTGAATTATCCCGCGTTGGACGATATGACGAGAGATTCCTTGAAGAACATCCGGGAGCAGCTCGTGAAGATGTGATCGGTGGCCGGAACATGCCATCATGTTCCGGCCTCGGACCGTTCATTGCGCCAGCGCGAACCTTGTCGATCGTGCTTTCGATCGTTCAACAGCGAACATGCCCAACGCCAGCACGCACAATATGCTTTCGATCACCAGCCATTGGCTGCCGAAATCACCCAGCGCACCTTCACTGGCGATAGTGATCATACGCGACAACGCGTACATGCCCCAGAAAAGGGCGATGAAACCGAGCGCCGCTGCCTTATCCTTTCGAATGAGCCAGGTGAAAACTGCGAGCAGCGTGAAGCCCACCCCGCCAAAAACGCCGCGGATCGAACTGTAGGCATCGTTGTTCTCCAGCTTCACCTGCACCAGGTCCATTACACTTTGCGGGTCGAGCATCGCTTGTGCGCTCACGCTTAGTATTCCGATGCCACTGATACCGATCACGAGGCCACTTCCGATCTTGATCCATTTGTCTGTCATGTTGTCGAGTTTTTTTGATGCGGCAAAACTCTCGACTTCACAGGCCAGCGTCCATTGATGCAGATCAAGAAGTGCGGACGTTCGAGCTTTCGATCAGCAGAGATCAGAGAACAGGCTCCGGAGCATCAGCGTACCTCTTATGCTTCCCTGAAAGTTTTCCGAAGAAGATCGCGGTCGGGAAGATCACTTTCTTCACGAAGCCTGGAATGTCCGTCATGTCGAATTCCGAGCGATAGCGATCCAACAGAAATGCACCATCGAATTCCTGCGGTCGTGGCTTCGAATTCTCACGCGTGCTGCGATAGATCTCGGTAAGGAAGTATTCCAGATTGTTGGCAGGGGCCACCCAGCCCTTGCACTTCAATGGGGTTGTACCTGCGTTCCAGAACCGGTGGGCAACACCAGCTTCAAAGGTGACCGTTTCCCCCGGACCATGTTCGGTCGGCTGCTGGCCCTGCACCTGCACGCCGATCCTGCCTTCGATCACCGTCAAGCTCTCGGCTTGCTTGAAATGGACATGCATCGGCGGGCCGGAGCCAGGCTGTACGAGGTTCTCCACTTCCAACTTTCCGCCTTTGCCATCATCGATCAAGCGAACGAAAGTCAACTGTTCGCCATGACCATTTTCGATCGTGTGAGGGTATGTGGATCGCATTGCCTTAAATTTGGACAGTGTCCAAAAGTAATACGTTCAATGACATTTGCAAAAAGTGAAGAAAAAAGATCGGCGATCCTGAAAGAGGCCTTGAAGCTGTTCAACAGGAACGGGATCGAATATGTGGGGGTGCGGGAGATCGCAGCATCGATCGGCATGCGGCCCTCGCACATCACATATTATTTTCCAACGAAGGAGGACATCGTGGTGGCCATCGCGCAGCAGCTTGGAGAACTCAATGATCGCAACTTATCGGACCCGGCGGAAGTCGACAATTTGGAGACGTTCATTGATCGATTCCGGCAGGTGATGAAGAACCACATCAAGTTTCGTTGTCTGCCTTTGAGCATGCCACACCTGGTAGGTCGTCTACCGAAGATGCGTCAACACTTGGTACGCACGAGAGGAAAGAGGAAGAATGAATTACGGATAATGGTCGAAAAGCTTTCGGCGATGGGGGTCTTGAAGCGGCTGCAGAACGATGAACTGGAATATCTGGTCGGTTCTTTAAGCTTGATATCCCGAGGCTGGCTGACGGAAACCGTATCGGAAGGTCACCGACCGGAAACACGCATCGAGCATTATCTGTCACTGATCGGACATATCCTCCGGCCATTCACCCCATGATGTCATCTCATGATACCTTTAGCACCATTCAATCCGCTGTCATGAGCATTCGCAGACCCTTCAACCTGAAAGGATGGATCGATGAGAATCGCGACCTTTTAAAACCGCCGGTGGGCAACAAGAACCTGTACGCCGATGCAGGTGACTACATCGTGATGGTGGTAGGCGGGCCGAATGCGCGCAAGGACTATCACTGGAATGAAACGGAGGAACTCTTTTATCAATTGGAAGGTGACATTGAAGTGGGTATCCAGGAGAACGGCCAGGCGGTTACGATCCCGATCAAGGAAGGGGAGATGTTCCTGCTCCCTGCCCGTACACCACACCAACCGCGCCGTGGCGCTGGTACGGTCGGCCTGGTCATCGAAGTGAAGCGTGATGATCGCGAATTGGAAGATGGTCTTCAATGGTACTGTGAAAAGTGCAACCACCTGTTGCACGAATACCGGTTCGTGCTTCACAACATCGAGAAGGACTTCATTCCCCGGTTCCGTGAATTTTACGGCAATGAAGATCTACGCACATGCAGTAAATGCGGGAATGTGATGGAAGTGGATCCGCGATTCGTATGAGGATGTTGAAAAGGATTCGCAGCTTGGGTCTTCATGGCTGAACTGTTCTCGATCGATATACATACGCACATCCTGCCGGAGAACATTCCCGACTTCGGTGCGAAGTATGGTTACAGGGGATTCATCCATCTGGACCATCACAAGCCCGGCTGCGCGCGCATGATGCAGGATGGTAAGTTCTTTCGCGAGGTCTGCAGCAACGTTTGGGATCCCCAGGTGCGCATGGAGGAGTGCGATCATCATCACGTGCATGTGCAGGTGCTCTCCACCGTTCCGGTGATGTTCAGCTACTGGGCAAGGCCGGAGGATACTTGGGACCTGTCGAAATTCCTCAATGATCACATCGCGGGCATAGTAGATCGGTATCCGCAACGCTTCATCGGCCTGGGCACCGTCCCTATGCAGGACGCCGATCTGGCCATCAGGGAGCTTGAACGGTGCAAAAAGATCGGGCTTGTCGGCATCCAGATCGGATCGCACATCAATGGAGTGAACCTCGGTGAACCGCGGCTCTTCCAGATCTTCCAGGCATGTGAACAACTGGGCATGTGCGTGTTCGTGCATCCTTGGGACATGATGGGTGCCGATCGGTTCGACAAATACTGGATGCCCTGGCTCGTGGGCATGCCGGCGGAGACAACTACGGCGATCACTTCAATGATCTTCAGCGGCCTTTTCGAGAAGCTGCCCGGATTACGTGTGGCCTTCGCTCACGGAGGTGGGGCATTCGCCGCCACGATCGGGCGTATCCAACATGGCTTTCAGGTAAGGCCCGATCTCTGTGCCGTGGACAACAATGTGGATCCGCGGGAATACCTTGGCCGGTTCTGGATCGATTCCCTTGTACACGATCCGAAGATGTTGCAGCTCGTGGTGGAGATGATGGGTGCGGACAAGGTTGCGCTGGGTACGGATTATCCTTTTCCGCTGGGCGAATTACAGCCGGGCAGCTTGATCAAGAGCATGCCGTGGGACAAGGGAGTGAAGGAGATGCTCTTGAGCGGAGCGGCTCTTCAGTGGATGGGAATGGACCGGGAGAAATTCCGCTAGCGTACGAGGTTCACATGACCGTAAAGCGTGTGCCGCTTGCCTGATCGCTCCTCCATGTCGATCCGCCACACGTACGTATCGATCGGTGATTCCTTTCCGCTATAAGTCCCATCCCAGCGTCCGGCGAGATCCGGGGTTTCGTAGATCTTCTCACCCCAACGGTTGAAGATCTGCATCTTGAATCTACTGATATCCTTTCCCCATGCACCAAAACCATCGTTCACGCCATCGCCGTTCGGGGTGAAGGTGTTCGGCACGAAAAGGCTTCCGTTCACAATGATCCAGACCTCATCGGTGGCCTCACAACCGTTCATATCCGTTACACGCAAGGTGTACAATGTGCTTTCCTCCGGCTTTGTCCATGGGTCACTGGCCAGCGGATCATCCACCAACTCGATCGGCGACCAATCCAGTTCCCCATCACCTTCACCATGCAATTGCGCGGCATGGCCCCATTCGATCAGAAGATCCTCGCCTGCATGAACGTGCGGCAATGGATAGGTGGCCAGGCTTAGCGTAGTGGTTGCGGTACAGCCGAGATCATCGGTGACCGTGACCGTATAATCGATCGGGCCTGAAGGTGTGCAGATCGGTGCATCTGCGGTGGGGTCATCAAGGAAAGTGGCAGGTGACCATGCATATTGCGCACCGCCGGATGCGTGCAGTGTCACTGGCATGTTCGGGCAGACGATCGTATCAGGCCATGCATCGGCCACTACGATGATCACCTCCACATATGCGCTATCCATGATGCTTCCGCAGGCATTGCCGCATTCCACAACATAAAGCGTTCCGCTCAGCGGTGATACGCTTGGTGATCCTATGTCGGTCTGGGTCAATCCCGGCGCTGGCTGCCATTGGTGCCAATCCGCATCCGCAGCATTCAAGGTGATACTTCCGCCCTGGCATACGGATGTGTCCGTCAGCACCGGCTCCGGAAGACTTTCCACCACGTTCACCTGTACCGAATCGATCATTTCGCAACCGGCGCCATTGGTGATCACTACGGTGTACAGTGTAGTATCCGTCGGCGTGGCGATGGGATCTGCGACAGTCGGGTCGGAAAGCGATCCCGCAGGCGACCATGCATAGTCCGTTCCGCCTGAAGCGCTCAATTGCGTGCTTTCGCCATTGCAGATGGTGACATCCGGTTGTACCGATCCAAGCACATTGCTGACCACCACCTCCACCATCGCGGTATCGATCCCGCAATCTCCGCTCACGATCACCTGATAGATGGTCGTTTGCATAGGCGATGCGATCGGGTTTTGGATGTTCGTTGCGCTGAGCCCGCTGGAAGGCGACCATGCATAGGTCTGGTCATCCGGCCCGGCCATCAGTTGTGCTTCACCACCAGGACAGATCACCGGAACACTGTCCACCTGGGCAATGATCTCTGGTAGCAACGTGACCTGTATGGTGGCCGTATCACCGATGACACAGCCGTAACTATCCGTCACGATCAGGCTCACAGTGTACACACCGGGATCGGTGTATTCATGAGAAGGCTGCTCCTCATCACTTGAATTGCCATCACCGAAGTTCCAATCATATGTATCGCCACCTGAACTGGTGCTTTCGAACTGTACTGTGGCCGGTGCACAGACCTCATCAGGCCCATCGATGGAAACCACGGCAATGATCTTGGTCAGATCGAACTTCACCACGCCGAGATTGCAGTTGAAGCTGTTGTTCGTGTTGCTCCATGCGCCCGGAGTTGTCGGGAAATCATCCTGGCTGCCACAACCTGCGCAGACTGCCTGGTAAACCTTGCCATTCTTGTCGAAACGCGAGGTGCCGCCATCAACATGCTCATTGCTGCTTCCACCCCCGAAGAAGGTGGCATAGTTCAAGGCGACGGCTTCGGGTTCCAGCACCATCAAATAGAAATCGCTTCCATCGGTGGTCGGTTGAAATGCATCCGGTGTAACCGGCAGACCGATGGTGGTGCTGTTGTTTGGCGTACCGTTGTTGTTGGTGGTGCCGCCCCAGCCGCTGAAATAGATCTGACCGCAATCGCTTACAAGGAAGGCCGATGGTGAAATGTCCTCGTCGCCATTACCGTTCCCGATCCTCGTAGACCATTCCGAAGTGGAAAGATCAGTGGAGAATTTGTGGATGAACTGGGATGAATTGGCCACCGCATATTTCCCCGGGGTCACTGGATAATCGCCGCGCGTCTGGCCCACTACGTACACTTTGTCCGAAACATCGAGCTGAACGAAGAAGCTTTGGTCATACATGCTCGTTCCAACGAAAGTGGCCGATAGCAGGGATGTGCCTGTAGCGTTGTACCGCGCGATGTATCCATCCACTCCACCGTTATGCGATCCATCGAACGGGCTGCCGGCCAGAGGAATATCGGCGCTTGTGGTGCCACCGGTGCAATACACATCTCCGGCCGAAGAGAACTGCACTCCGAAGCCACTGTCAATACCGCCTCCACCGTGATATGTGGCCCACATCAACGCCGTGAGGCCGCTGTTCAACCGGAAGAAGAACGCATCCTGCTCGCCACCGCCGTAACCGGCTTGCGGAGCGCCCGGTGTAGTGGGAAGATCAATGCTTGAGGTGGAAGTGGAAACAACAGGTTCGCCCGCAGCGTTGAGCGCGATCTCTCCGCGGAAAGGATCGCCATAGTTATAGAAAAGCCCTGTTCCGATGTTCAGGCCATCACTGTTGGACCCACCTACATACGTGGATCCCAGAAGCACGGTGCCGGACGTATTGATCTTGGACACGAATATGTCGGCGCCACCATCGAAGAAGAAACCGTATCCGCCAGGAAAATTCACGGGCGGACCGGCGGAAAAACTATTATCGTAACAGCCTGTAGTGGTCGGAAAATCGAATGAGCCCGTACTTCCCAGTATGAACAGTTCACCAGCATCATTCGCAACGAGGCTGTGGGGTGCTTCGTTCGCCGTGCCGCCGATGTATGTGCTCCAGACCAGATCGCTGCCATCGGGCGTCCACTTGCTCACGCCCACATCCACAACACCGCCACTAAAGTCGGGATCTATCGCACCAAGGGTGGTGGGGTAACCTTGTTGGAAGACCACGCCCGCACCATAAAGATGACCATCTCCATCATAGGTCGCTGTAAAACCGAAATTGTCTGCCGTACTGCCTGAATAGCTTCCAAAAGAAACCTCGGGATCGATGATCAATCGGCGGTCGTTGTCATAGCCGCCTGGAAGGACGAACGAAAGCCGGCGGTCCTTCAATAGATAATCCACCTCTACCGTACGCCTTCCGATCGCAGCATCCTGGAATGCTACTGGTGCTTTTTCCACCACTGTACCCACTGAATTCAGAATATGCAGGTCGTTGTTCAATAAGTGAAGACCATCCTGGCCTTCGTACTCCAATACGATCCGGGTTGGATCGGACCCTTCCGCCACGATCAGATCATACTTCAATCCCTCGCGTCCGCTCAAGCGCAGATCGATGCCGGGCCACACATCAAGCAGGACGACTTCGCCAAAGACCTCGCATCCCAGTCCCCAGCCAGCGGGGTCGTTCCCTAGAAAGAAATTCTGGACTTGACCGAGCGGCAGGGTCCCACGATGACCTTTTGCGTCACCACCAATGAAATGCACGCGCCAGGCATGCATCCGGGCTTCCTCTTTAGAATGGTCCCCGTCATGATGATGATCACCGATCCCGCTGCTGATCACATAGGTCAGTGCTTCTTTTTCGACATATAACGCACCGCCGGGGATCCTGGCCCGGTAGAGCACATGAGAAGGCCATTGGCCCTTGTTCTCGGTGAACGTGGCGCCAGGTCCGCCAGCGATCGACCACTGGCAAAGCAGGATGAGGACTATCGATAGACCTTGACGCACTGCGTTGGACCTGGATACCAAGTTACTTGGAAATGACACTCCGTAGGGCGGTTTGGTTGCTTTGACAGCCATCTTCAGGTGTAATTTTTGGGAACCTTACGTCCTTGCACCTCCGTACCTTTGTGGACGCGGCCACAAGCCCTTTCCCATGAGCGAAGCGATCAAACATGAGTGTGGAATTGCATTGATCAGGCTTCGCAGGCCGCTTTCTTACTACCAGCAGCGTTACGGCACCACGGCCTATGGCCTCAACAAGCTGTATCTCCTGATGGAGAAACAGCACAATCGTGGGCAGGATGGGGCCGGGGTGGCCACCATAAAGCTCGATCCTTCACCCGGCCTCAACTACATCGATCGGGAGCGTAGTACAGATAAGCAGGCCATCCAGAAGATCTTCGGGCTCATCCATAAGAACCATGCACTGGCCTTGCAGAAGGAGCCTGACCGGACCAGCGATGCCGCATGGATGAAGGAGAACATCCCGTTCTTCGGTGAAGTACTTATGGGCCATCTGCGTTATGCCACTTTCGGAAAGGATGGCCTGGAGAACTGCCACCCGCGCCGGCGGCTCAACAACTGGATGACGCGTAACCTGGTGGTGGCCGGAAATTTCAATATGACCAATGTCGATGAGCTCTTCGACCTTCTGGTCAGCATAGGCCAGCATCCGAAGGAACGCAGCGACACGGTCACTGTTCTGGAGAAGATCGGTCATTTCCTGGATGTGGAGAACGATCGGCTGGCTCAGATGTACCGGCAGCTTGGGTACAATTACAAGCAGATCACCGCATTGATCGGTGAAAAGATGGATGTGAAGAGCATCCTCACGCAAAGCGCGATCGATTTCGACGGCGGATATGCTTTGGCCGGAATGATCGGACATGGCGATGCCTTCGTGCTGCGCGATCCCGCTGGAATAAGACCTGCGTTCTGGTATGCCGATGATGAAGTGGTGGTGGTGGCCAGTGAACGTCCGGCCATCCAGACCGCTTTCGCACTGCGAACCGAACAGGTGAACGAGTTGAAGCCAGGCCATGCGATGATCATCCGCAAGGATGGCAGCTACAGCGAAGAAGCGATCGTGGAGCCGTTGGAAAAACGTGCCTGCACTTTCGAACGCATTTACTTCAGCCGCGGTAGCGATCGGGATGTGTACCGCGAACGTCTGGCCCTGGGGCGATCGGTGTGCCCGGCGATCCTTGAAGCGGTGGACCATGATCTGGACAACACGGTCTTCTCCTTCATTCCCAACACGGCCGAAGTGGCTTGTTACGGCATGCTGAAACAGATGGAGGACGAATTGGACAAGATGAAGGAGCGAAGGATCCTTGAGCTTGGTCCGAAGCCCGATCCTGCTTCATTGCGCCAGATCCTCGCCATGCGCCCCAGATTGGAAAAGGTGGCGATCAAGGATGCGAAGCTTCGTACGTTCATTACTTCCGATGATGCCCGCGATGATCTGGTGGCGCACGTCTATGATATCACATACGGATCGGTACGTGCCGGTGTCGATAACCTGGTCGTCATCGATGACAGCATCGTGCGTGGAACCACTCTTAGGCAGAGCATTCTGAAAATGCTCGATCGTCTGGAGCCGAAGAAGATCGTGATCGTGAGCAGTGCACCACAGATCCGATATCCCGATTGCTACGGGATCGATATGGCCAAACTGGGTGATCTCGCGGCCTTCCGTGCCGCGATCGCCTTATTGAAAGAGACCGGCCAGGACAACGTCATCGAGGATGTGCACGATCGTTGTCTTGAAATGATCGAACGGCCGTTGGGTGAGCAGCAGAACGTGGTGAAGGAGATCTATCGGCCTTTCAGCGCGGAACAGATCAGCGACAAGATGGCCGAAATGCTCACTCCACCGGACATCCGCGCGGAAGTGAAGATCGTTTTTCAAAGCATCGAAGGACTTCGGGCCGCATGCCCGGAGCACACAGGTGATTGGTATTTCACCGGTGATTATCCAACTGCTGGCGGCTATCGCGTGGTGAACCGTGCATTCATCAATTATCGCGAAGGCCGCAACGTTCGCGCCTATTGATCGAGCCGCTCGATCCTGCCTTTTCGCACCAGTTTCTTGATCGCACGATCATTCCCTTTGATCGTTGCTCCTTTGTGGATCACCATCCGCGAATCACCATCTATCCTGATCTTCGTTCTGCGGCCTAGTTCCAGTTCCGCGCCCTCCATCAAATGGAATTGTGATCTGTTGCGAAGCTCCAGTATGGAGCGTTCTTCCATCAAGATCCTCGCACCGGACCAGGCTTCGAAGGCCGTTGGCGCACTGAACCAGGTACTTCCATCCGCAGTATCAGGATCCGTGATCCGCGTCGGCGTCATCGATCGATCCAACAGCATTCTTTTTCTCTTTGATACGATCAGCGATCGTCCGTCCTCCCCTTTCAAAGGAGGCAATGCGATCGTGTCAGCACACCAGCGGACATCGTTGTTCAACCGTATGTCATCATTCCTCACACGCACGGTAGCTGTTCCTGCTTCATCCATCCCCATCAGTTCTACGCTGATGCCGTTGAGGTGGACCGTACGCACGTTCGGTGCACGGTGCCCGTAGATCTGTTTATTTCCAGCGGTCATCATGTTCATCATGTTCGCGCTGGAAGGGTTCGTGTCCATGCCAAGCCTGCGGTTACCGTTCATCTTGAAAGCATGTTCAGGCCTGCCGTAAAAGACCATCTCTGCCTCCTTCCTCCCGTTGCGGATCCGCCAGCCGGGCACCCAGTGTTCTGCAGTATGGATCACCCCGTTACCGTCCCGATCGTAGGTGGGTAGTTCCAATTCATGATTTCCGCTCAGCGGATCCTGATGACCATCATCCACTCGGAACGGAAATGCCGTTTGCCCAAAAGGACAGGCATTGAAGATCGTATCTCCGCGCAAGGACATATCCCACATACCAGTGGCCGGGATCGCGCGCAAATAGTCGGAATATCCCCCGAAGATGTTGGTGCCCACGCGCTCTTCACGATCGATCTGCAAGGTCATGAACAGGCCGGGTTCCAGTGGTGCGATGCATTGGGGATTATCGTCGTAATGGAATCGGTCGGTCGGGCTGCCATTGCGAGCCGCTCCCAGATGGTTCTCGATCCAGATCCATTGCTGGTATCGATCTTCAGGAATGAATGGAAGCTTCATCCGGATCACATCGCCGGTCGTTACAAAATCGCGTAGCAAAAAAATGCCGGTATCACCTGTCGCTGGAGCGATATCGCCGTTCACGTTCTTACCATCTTTGCTCAACGCGTTGATCTCGTA
>JAEZAU010000034.1 GCA_023430325.1 Bacteroidota bacterium
CACCACCGACGAGTACAAGAAGCTCATGGCCGAAGTGCGCGGTGGAAAGTTCCGGCCTGTGTACATGCTGCATGGTGAAGAAGGATTTTTTCTCGATCGCCTGGCGGAAGAGATCGAGCAGAAGGCACTGCAGGAACATGAGCGCGACTTCAACCAGACGATCCTCTACGGCCGCGATTGCGATCCCGATCTGGTGAAGGATACCTGCCTGCGCTTTCCGATGATGGCCGAAAGGCAATTGGTGGTGGTGCGTGAGCTGAACGCCTGGCGCATCGATCAGGTGGAAAAGCTGGAACCGTACCTGGCGAAACCGACACCGACCACCGTGCTGGTGCTGATCTACAAGCACAAGAAGGTCGATGGGCGCAAGAGCATCCTGAAGACGGTGCAAAAAGGCGGCGGCGTGGTGTTCTGCAGCGACAAGTTGAAGGACGAAAAGATCCCGGACCTGCTCGTGAGCTTTGCCAAACAGCATGGAAGGAAACTGGGCGCCGCGGAATCACAACTGCTGGCACAACACCTGGGCAGCGATCTTTCCAAGGCGGTGAAAGAAGTAGAGAAACTTTGCCTGGTGACCCAGGAAGGTGCATCGATCACCAGCGACATCATCCAGCAGTACGTGGGCATCAGCAAGGAGCATAACATCTTTGAACTGCAGAATGCCATAGGCCGGCGCGATGCGTTGAAGGCGCAGACGATAGCTAACTACTTTGCCAGCGATCCCAAGGACAACCCGTTGGTGGTGACGCTCGGTTTCCTCAATGGCTATTTCACCAAGCTGGGCATGGTGCATCAACTGGCCGGCAAGTCACAAAGTGAAATGGCCTCGGCGATGAAGATCGCACCCTTCTTTGTGAAGGACTACGCGCGCGATGCGCAGAACTATCCGCTGCCGAAGCTCGCAGAGATACAGAAACACCTGCGGCAATTCGATCTGCGCAGCAAAGGCCTTGGCGGCGATGGCAGCGACCAGGGGGAATTGTTGCGGGAGTTGCTGGCGAAGGTGATGGGGTGAGTTATTCGACGATCAACTTCCCTACAGCCCTTTTAGATCCCTCAGCGATCAGTTGCAATTGGTAAAGCCCCGCCGGCCAGGACGCAACATCAAGGCTAAGCTGATCCAACGAATGGATCCATTCCTGATGCACCAACCGCCCCAGCGCATCATGGATCTGGAACTCCGCTCTTTGAAGATCAACCGGGATCTGGATGCTTACCGTACCGCTGGCAGGATTGGGATGGACCTGCAACTGTGACGTTCCAAGTTCTTTTACTCCAACATTCAATCCATGCAAGCGGCTAACAAAACGCTGCAATGGATCATTCGTAGTGCCGTCGTCATAACCGTGGTAGGAACCGGCTATGTAGAATGATCCATCTGGCGCGGGGCGTATGACCGAAACGCCTTTTCTTGGTAGTTGATCCCCGGGACTGGTGAATTGGCCACATCCTTCACCGAAGAACACATTCTCCATCAACTCACCATTCTCACTGAGCATGGCAATGGCGCCGCGATCCTCACCATTTACTTCATCGAATTTGCCCGTCATGATCAAGCGACCATCGGGCAGAGGATGTAGATGTAATACGTAGCCAAAACCAGTTGAGATCGTAACATCACATCGAACGTGTTGGAATGTGTCGTCCAACTGACCATCCGGATGCAACCGGATCAAACACAAGGTGTCCTGTTGATCGATGGTACGAAATACACCACCTGCAAGGATCCTTCCATCTGGAAGAGTTAGGAACTCGAACGCTTCACCCCACTGGTCGATCTCCGCCTGAAAGGTGTTATCCAGATCGCCGTTCGGATGTATCCTGAAAATGCGGGTTACGGGTTCGCCCTCATAAGTGGTCATTGTACCGGTACAAAGAAATTTTCCGTCCGGTTGCTCCTCTATCTCGAAAATGACCCCATCACTTTTGCGTGGGATGCGTGTGGTATCCAGATGACCGCTGGTCTTGACCCATACCAGTTCATACAACCCGGACAAGTTCGCTTCAGGAATATCGATCAAATGAGAGCCGCTGATCAAAAGCCGGCCATCGTCATAGACATGAAAATCGCCTCCTTGGGGACCCATGTATTGACTCGCGTTATTCATAAAACTAAAATCCGTTTGCCCAGTAGATAATACTCGTGTTACACCAGGACCAGCACCGCAATAGAACATGCCTTCCCATGGTGTTATCCTACTCCCTAGAGGCCATTGCGCTAGCACGTTACCGTACAGATCGATCCGGGAACCGCTGCGGAAATATTCGTCACCCGGGAACTTAAATCGTCCCGATATCAATATTGTGTTGTCTCCAAGCGGCAGGACATCATTCACATACTGATCCTGTACGTTGAGTCTGAAATCCGGGTCCAGATCGAACGGCTGTTGGCCGAAAGCCGGCACACCGATCAAACCGATCAGTGTGCCGGCTATCAACCTGATCTTTCTCATTGAACAACCAACCGTTCCGTGGCGATGGCCTTTGAACCACTTATCAATTCGATAGCAATGTACGAAATTTCCACCCAGGATGAACTGGGATTGGGCGCTACTCTCAATTTTAGGATCGAGGTGTTACCTAATTGAACTTGTGGTAAGGACTTTGGCTCACCATCGTCGCCGCCGGTGAACGGAGGTCTGCACCGCTGATAGTGGAAGCAGAGTAGATTCTGTCCCCAGATGGCGGCACGATCAAAGCTGCTATAGGTGAGTTGCTCAAGCTGGTCCTGCTCGGCTAATGACAATTCCGCTTCACTGCGCCCGCTGGCGAATACAGGAATCAGCAGATCGATCACCGTAAGCATTTTGTCACGTTCAGTAAGTTCCTTCGGTTTCAATTGATGCTCTTGCGGGATCGCCTCCACCACAGCCCTTGCCTGGTCGTAGGCAAGGCCCTCCATGAGGCTCAAGGCTTCCGCATACCTGGCAGCAGTAGTCCTGATCTGTTGCCATACAAAGCGCATGCTATCTAATTGTACACCAGTGGAGTCATTGCTGTATCTCGCGATCATGATAGTGGCGGACTGAGTCATCTCTGTATGGTGGAACGCCAACGTGCTTTCCAGCATCGTCCGGTAGGTTCGGTTATCCCAACTGGGCGACGATCGATGCGATCAATGACTGGCTTGGTGGATATAAACACTCGTATTCCAACCATTTAATAAAGCCCTCCTGCCTCGTAGCATCAGGGTTCGCAATGCATATCTCCGCCTTCATGGCTTCAGGGAAACCAGGCTTATCCATCATTTCCTTAAGTACATCCACTGTAAGGTACGGACTTCTGGAAAGCAGATAGTTTCTAAGATCCCATGCGTCCTGCGGCCAGGCAGCCATGATCTCGGCAAGTACTTCATCTGTATTGCCGCCATCAATCAACTGATCGTACAAATACCGCGTATTGCCGTAAAGTAATTTTTGTTGATTCAAATAACCACCCAGGAGTGACATACCATTTTCGTATGGGTAGTCCGGATCGCAAACCGTTGCTCGTTCTACTGCACCACCAGCTTCGCACCCGCCAGCCAGCTGCGCTGATCGGTAAGATGCAGATGATAGATTCCAGCAGGCAATTCAACGGTTCCAAAGGTGAATTGTGACCGGGAAGATGGAAAAGACCTTGACAAAACCTCTCTTCCCAACGCATCCAACACCACCGCCCGCAGATCTCCATTGGGCTTAAATCCGTCGGGAGGCTCAAAGCTGAAGTTGATCGCAGACCCGGCCTGCACCGGATTCGGCCAAAGCGTAAAATACTTGTTCAGATCGGCGGCATACTCGCTCACGCCAACAGTATGGCAACCAGGAACTACACAACCATGTTCATCCACCTTTAGCAACCACATGGAAGCAAGGAAAGGCTGTGCGTCGAACTTGCCTTGCTTCGCAAGACCGGTCATAACAAGGCCTCCATCGGAGGTAGGGGTGGCACCATAAACACTACTCCAAGCTTCGTACGTATCAAAATGCCAATACTTCCGCATCCACAATGAATCTCCTTCCTCGTCCACCTTGATTATATATGATGCACTTGTGTATAATCTTCATTATAACCCGCACCGACCAGCCAGTATAAGTCCTCCGAAGCCCGCCGGATATGAGCCATGCCAGCTTTCCAGCCATAGAAATAATCCTTTCTCCATATTTGGCTGCCAGAAGATGTGAACCGATATAATGACCCATACTGCATTTCACTCAGCGGAGGTGAATTTAATGACTCCCAAGCACCAATACTCAAAAAGGAACCATCTGTTAATTCTTCGACCCTACTTCCACCTGTTATTGACATCCCTCCAAATCGCCTCAGCCAGATCTGTTCGCCTAGACTATCGACTTTTATGATAACGCCTTGGTCGGGATAAGAGTTGATCTTCGAGCCTAAAACGAAGCCTCCATCTGTCGTAGGTGTAGCAGAGAAAATATAACTGGCATAAGGTATTTCGTATCCATGCTCCCAAATGATCTCTCCCGTACTATCGATCTTCGTAATGCAAGGGGTATTGACCGGCACGCTACACCATCCACTATGTAAAAAATGCCCATCACTTAATTCGATCAATTGTCTAGTTCCATGATTACCAAAGCCGATCGTATCAGTTTTAACGAAGTGATCAAAAACAAGTTCACCATTTGGATCGAATAGTAACAATCTCGTTACGTTGGGATCATTCCCGCCAAATAGAGAAACTGTCACAGCATATCCTCCTGTAGCTCGTCTTGCGACCGGATCCATAATACCTGGATCTGTATTCCTATCAGTGGGATAGGATTGCTCCGAAATGAACTCACCCACCTCATTGAATTTCGTTATGAAAAGTTCAGAATGAGTCGTATTCAGCGACCATTGAACACTGAACATCAAATAGCCATCTGCTTGCTCAAAGATCGAACGCCCGGAAGCGCCGAGCATGTTCTGATTGTGATGCGCAATATTGAACCCTTGTGCATGACACAGCGACATCGAAACGATCAGCGCAGAAAGTCCAATATAGCGAGTACCGTACATCAGCGTTTGAATGGCATCGGAGGCTGATACAACCTCCGATGCCATTCGCGTTTTTAGTGATCTACCGTGATCTTTATCGCCTCCAATTTAAGGCCTTCGCAGATGAGTTCACAAGCGTAAAGGCCGTTTGACAGCTACGCTGATCGGTCAATTGGCCAGATGATCCGATCAAAGTCCGGCTCACCCTACAACCGCAGGGTCGCTTTCAGCAGACCACTGCGCAGGTTTGAACAGATGTATCAAGAGAACCGTGATCATGTTCGATCAGCGGCAGCGCACCAGGGATAGGAGCGGCACCCCGCAGCGTAGCGAGGAGTACAGCGGATAGCCCGGTGCCGTTGTGGATCGTCCTCGATCCGCAACGGCAGGCGCCCAAGTCCAACCGTACATCCCAGCGTGTGGCGCTCCCAGCCAAAGGCCACTCCCAGCCATGGAACGGCCATCAGGCTTTGCCTGCTTCCCCTACCTTAGCGGCCCTTCTGAGGAAACCCATGGCCCACGTGCACTCCTGGTTCAAGCATTCCATCGTCCTGTTCATTACGTGCTTCACGCTTTCCGCCGCTGCGCAGACCGGCACCATCCGCGGCTTCGTCTATGACAAGGGCAACGGCGAGCCGATCATCTTCACCAACGTGATCCTGAAGGGCACTACGATCGGTGCGGCCACGGATGTGAACGGTTACTTCTCCATAACGCGCATACCGCCGGGTTCCTATGACATAACGGTGACCTCCCTCGGCTACGATACGTTGAGCAAGGCGGTGACCGTGGGCAAGGACCAGATACTCACTGAAAAACTGTTCATCTCACGCACGGCGATCGAGATACGTGAATTTGAGATATCCGCCGCCAAGCAGGAAGCGCAGACGCAGGTGCAGATGGGCGTAACGAAGCTGACGCCCCGGCAGATAGAACGGATGCCGGCAGTGGGTGGCGAGGCCGATCTGGCACAGTACTTACAAGTGGTGCCGGGCGTGATCTTCACCGGTGACCAGGGAGGCCAGCTCTATGTGCGGGGCGGATCGCCGATCATGAACAAGATGATGCTGGATGGCATGGTGCTCTACAATCCTTTCCACAGCATCGGCCTGTTCAGCGTGTTCGACAACGACATCATCCGCAACGCGGACATCTATACCGCAGGCTTCAATGCCGAGCACGGCGGAAGGATCAGCTCGGTGATGGACATCACCACGCGCGATGGCAACAAGAGCCGGTTGAGCGGGAAGGTGGGCGCAAGCACGTTCGCGGCCAAGGCGATGCTGGAGGGCCCGTTGAAGAAACAGACCGAGCCGGGCGCGGGATCATCATCCTTCCTCCTGAACGCACGCCACAGTTATCTGGACCAGAGCAGCAAGATCTTCTATACGAGCATCGATACGGGGGGCCTCCCCTTCAGCTTCACCGATCTGTATGGAAAGGTCTCCTTCCTGGGCGCGAACGGGAGCAAGTTCAATCTCTTCGGATTCAACTTCGAGGACAATGTCAATTACCAGCGCGTGAGCGATCTGGGTTGGAACAATTGGGGGGCGGGCACCAACTTCGTACTTGTACCTGCAGGATCGGCGGTGCTGATAGATGGTGTGTTCAGCATGAGCAACTACAGCATCGAAATGCAGGAGGCTGCACTGGAGCCGCGCAGCAGCGAGATCGCCAGTTTCAATGGTGGATTGAACTTCAAGTATTTCATGGGTGAGGATGAGGCACGTTACGGCGTGGAGATACTTGGCTTCCGTACCAATTTCCGCTTCTTCAATTCGCTGGGCCGCCTGTATGAACAGGAGCAGAACACCTCTGAGATCGCCGGATATTTCAACTACAAGAAGGTGTTGAACAAGGTGGTGATCGATCCAGGTCTTCGCCTGCATTTCTACGCCACGTACGGTGTCATCAACATAGAGCCGCGCCTCGGTTTCAAATGGAACGTCACCGGCAACACGCGCTTCAAGCTGGCCGCCGGCCGTTACAGCCAGAACCTGGTGGCGGCCAACAGCGATCGCGATGTGGTGAACCTGTTCTACGGCTTCCTTGCCGCGCCGGACGATCTGCCTGCAACGCTCACCACCCGCGATGGCGAAGTG
Source organism: Bacteroidota bacterium (assembly GCA_023430325.1). Classification (GTDB taxonomy): domain Bacteria; phylum Bacteroidota; class Bacteroidia; order Flavobacteriales_F; family PHOS-HE28; genus PHOS-HE28. The sequence continues at coordinate 7,086 of JAEZAU010000034.1, forward strand.
CGCGAGATCAAGGATCCGATCCAGCGGGCCAACCATTATGTGGCCGGTATAGAGCAGGACATCACCAATGAGATCACCGTGAATTTCGAAGTGTACCTGAAGGATTTCCGCCAGGTGACCAACCTGAACCGCAACAAGCTCTTCAATGACACGCCCGAGTTCGAAGACAAGCCCGATGAGCTGAAGAAGGATTTCATCGTGGAGACCGGTGAAGCATATGGTGCCGATCTGCAGTTGAAATACGAGAAGAAGAACACCTACATCTGGGCGGTGTACAGCTATACGTACGTGGATCGCTTCGATGGCACGCAGGTGTACAATCCCGTGTGGGACCGCCGGCATAACGTGAACCTCGTGCTGAGCCAGGCCTTTGGCAAGTTCGACGCGTACAAGTTCAACATCCGCTGGAACTATGGATCGGGCTTCCCGTTCACGCAGACACAAGGCTTCTACGGATCGGTGCCGTTCAATGGGGACATCAATTATGACCTGGTCCACGGCAACTCCGAGCTCGCGATCCTCTTCGGTGACATCAACGCAGGCCGCCTGCCCGACTATCACCGCCTTGACATCGGGTTCACACGCACCTGGCGCTTCTCCGATACCAGCCAGCTGGAGGTGGACCTCAGCGTTACGAACGTGTACGATCGGGAGAACATCTTCTACTTCGATCGGGTGCGGTATCAGCGGGTGGACCAACTGCCATTCCTCCCGAGCGCAGGCATCAGCTTCCGTTTCTGAAAAGGACCTGATGAAAATGAAAAGGCCACCGATCGGTGGCCTTTCCTATTTCAAGTTCGTTGAGAGGCTTACCGCACCATCAGGCGCTGTTCCATCTGCCTGCCATCGGCCAGCATCATGCGCACGGTGTAGATCCCGGCAGCAGCTTCATGCAATGTGATCTGCGTGGAAGCCTGGGACAGAATGTTTCTGTTGATGCTGTGAACGATCCGCCCGGCCACATCGATCACATCCACCTGTTCAATGGTACTGTTGCTCCCATTGACCAAGGTGAAAGTGCCATCGGCAGGGTTCGGGAAGAGCACGAACAGGCTTTGATCGTGTTCGGCAACTCCGATCCCCGAACAGAGATCGGCCGTCACCTCGATCTCATAAGGCCCGCTGGAGTTGTTGAACGGATCGTTCATCACCGGGATGTAGTATGTACCGGCGGCCAGGTCCTCGAACACGTAGGTCCAGTTGGAATTGCCGCATGACGTGGTATCGGCATCACTGAACTGGACCTGCTCGGTGCTCGGGCAGCTGGCCGAAATGATCCCCAGCGTATTGCCCCAGGCAGGTACCGTTCCGCAGTAGGCGATCGTAAGATCGGTGCAGGAAAGCAGTGAAACAGCGTGCCAGGCAACAGGTGTTCCGGCGAAAGGCGGACCAGTGAAATCGTTCAGATCGGTGGCGCCGGTGTTGTTGCCGGTGAAGGTGGTGGAAGATCCGGCCTCCATCACCATCGGTGTCACATCAGCGCAATAATCGTTCACCGTACCGCCGCAGGAGTTGGCCGTAACATTGATCGTATACGGACCGCAGGAGTTGTTCGGCTGATCGCACAACACAGGGATGTAATAGGTACCCGGCGGCACAGCATTGAAGTAGTACGTGAAATTGCCATCGCTGCAATCGCCCTGGTTGAATGCTGAGAGCGGAGCACCCACGTTCTCATCGCCCGGGCAGGTGGAGAGCAACATGCCGAGCGCGTTGGTCCAGGTGGGCGAAGTACCGCAATAGTCCACTACGATATAGGAGCAGGATGTGGTGGTGAAGGCATGCCAGGAGACGGGAGCACCGGCAAGCACCGAACCGGGAACGAAATCATCCGTCGCCGTGGCAGCGGAATTATCCCCGTTGAAAGTGAGCGTGGCGCCGATCGCGAGCGGAGAAGGCACCAAATCAGCACAGAGATCGTTCGCGGCACCGGTGGCACAGGCGCTTGCCACAAGGTTGATGCTGTACGCCCCTATCGCCGTACCCGCCTTGCGCACCGGCAGGTAGTAGGTACCAGGTGCAAGATCCGTGTGCGTGTAGGTGCTGTTCCCATCGCCGCAAAGCGCAGGATCGAAGCCAGTAGGCTGAATGATCTCATTGGCCGGGCAGGTGGTGAAGAGGAAACCCCACGTATCCTCAGGCACCCATACCGGCGTCTGTCCGCAATAATCGATCGTGATGTTCAGGCATTCGGTGGTCGTGAACGCATGCCACACCACTTCAGGATTGAACGGGAAGAACGGCGATGCCGGATCGAAATCGCCGGTGGATGTAGCGGTGGAATTGTCGCCGGTGAGGGTGAGCTGATCGCCTTCGTTCACGGCCACAGGCACCACACCGGAACATAGATCCGCACCCGATCCGCCCCCGCCGGGAGGCGAAGCGAATGCCGGGATGCTTAGAATAACGGACAGGATGATCGTGTTGAGCTTGTGTAACTGTGTGGTCATTTGAGATAAATTCTGCATCAAAGAAACTATCATGAGGCAGGGTTTGCCAAATGGCACCTGTCCTTCTTATCCACCGGTGATGCTGATAATGCCGATCTCACCCGTTCAATGGCCCACCGATCACAGCAACGGCCACGGAGATCTTCGAACGGCACTGCATCGGCCATACCGCAGGCTAACTTTGCACACCTATGCTTGAACTTCAGGGTATCGTAAAGAGATTCGGGAATTTCATCGCGCTCAATAATGTGTCCATGACAGTGCCCCCCGGCAAGGTCTTCGGATTGCTGGGACCCAACGGCGCGGGCAAGACCACCCTGATCAGGATCATCACCCGCATCACCGGGCCCGATGCGGGTACCGTGAGCCTTGATGGTCACGTAATGGGCCCCGAGGATGTGAAGCGGCTCGGTTACCTGCCCGAAGAGCGCGGCCTGTACCGCAAGATGAAGGTGGGCGAACAGGCGCTCTATCTCGCGCAGCTCAAAGGACTATCGAAGACAGAGGCCAACAAGCGGCTGCGCGAATGGTTCGAACGCTGGGAGATCGGTGGCTGGTGGAACAAGCGCGTGGATGAACTCAGCAAAGGCATGGCCCAGAAGGTGCAGTTCATCACCACTGTGTTGCACCAACCGAGATTATTGATCCTTGATGAACCCTTCAGTGGCTTCGATCCGATAAATGCCGAACTCATCCGCGATGAGATCTTGCGCCTGCGCGATCAAGGTGTAACGGTGATGCTCAGCACCCACAACATGGGCAGCGTGGAGGAGCTCTGCGATCACATCGCACTGATCAACAAGAGCGAAAAAGTACTGGATGGCAATGTGAAGGAGATCCGCCGCCGCTACGCCACCAACACGTTCAGGATCGAATACAAGGGATCGCGTGTCGCCTTCGCCAATGCGCTCGGCTGGGCCGGTGAAATGACCGATGTGGTGGAAGGGACGGAATTCTCCAACGCACGCGTGAAGCTCAGCAAAGGCAGTACGCTCAACGATGTGTTGCGCCAGATCATCACTTCCGTGGAAGTACATGGTGTGGAGGAAGAGATCCCGCGCATGCATGATGTGTTCATACGCGCCGTGGGCGCGAAACAGGCCGTGGCCGCCGTTGGAATGACCGAATGACATGAAGAAGATCAGGCTCATCATCTGGCGGGAATTCATTACCCGCGTGCGCAAACCGAGCTTCCTCATCATGACGATCCTCGGGCCGTTGCTCATTGCCGGAGGCATCACCCTCACCGCATATCTCAGCCTGCAGGAAAGCGATCGCAACGATGTGCTGGTCATCGATCCCAACAACATCATCGATCTGAAGCTCCGCGATACAGAAACGGTGAAATTCTTCGTGACCAACAGCGCATGGACCGACTCTGCTTTCAAGGACAGTCCGTACAACATCATGGTGCGGTTCACCGATGAATTCACCAACCCCACAGCGGAGATCTACTACAAGAAGCACCCGACCTTCCCTGCGCAGCGCGCGGTAATGAACGAGTTGGAAAAAGCCTTCGAGATACTGAAGCTCCAGGGAGAACAGATCGATGAAGAGGCCTATCGCCGCGTGCGCAAACCGCTCGTTACACGCATGGTGGATATCGACAAGGTGGGCGAGGAATCGCTGGAGCAGGAACGGGCCGGCATCGGATTCTTCTTCGGCTACTTCATGTTCTTCTTCATCTTCCTCTACGGCGTACAGGTCATGCGCGGTGTCATGGAAGAGAAACAGAACCGCATCGTGGAAGTGCTCATCAGCAGCGTGAAACCGTTCCAGTTGATGATGGGCAAGATCATCGGCATCGCGCTCGTCGGTTTCACGCAATTCATACTCTGGATCGTCATCACGCTGGTGCTTTTCTCCGGCATTTCGGCATTCCTCTTCAAGGACAAGTTCGATCCCATGCAGATGGCCAACACACCGATGACCGCGCAGATGCAGGAACAGCTCGGCGCCGATATGGCCATGCCCGACATGAACGATTCGAAGCTCGTGAACGCACTGGAGCAGATCGATCTGCCGCTCACACTCGCCATGTTCGTGTTCTACTTCATCGGCGGCTACCTGCTCTACAGCTCCCTGCTGGCGGCGATCGGATCGGCCGTGGACAGTGAATCCGACACACAGCAGTTCATGCTCCCGGCCACCATACCCATGATCGCCGCGCTGGTCATCGCACAGATCGCGGTCTATAATCCCGATTCACCCGCCGTCATCTGGTGCAGCTTCATACCCTTCACCAGCCCGGTGGTAATGATGACGCGCGTGGCCATGGGCGCGGTCAGTTATTGGGAGCTTCTGGTGAGTGTCCTGCTGCTCATCGGCACGTTCATCTTCACCACGTGGCTCGCCGGCCGCATCTACCGCACCGGCATCCTCATGTACGGCAAAAAGGCCAGCTGGCGCGAAATGGCGCGGTGGCTCTTCTATCGCGGGTAGAGTGGTTGTCAGTTGTCAGTTGTCAGCCGCTCACACCTTAGCCGATCGGTCCACCTAATGTCGCCCCATGGCACTAATGCCGAGAGAAGCGGCATTCCTGACAACTGACAACTGACAACCGACAACTATTGTTCGGGCGTCTGCCTGTCTGGGCGCGCCCTCCGTTCCAACTCCTCGCCGCTTCCAGCGGCTGTGGGGTTTCCACTCAGGTCGCTTACGCAGTCCAGCCTTTACCGAGAATGATCCGATCCTATAAACAATAACTTGGCCGCATGCCGCACGCCATCATCGATCTAGGCACCAACACATTCAACCTGCTGATCTTTGAAAAAGTGAGTGGCGTTGCCGAAGCCCCAGCACTGAAGGTCCTGCACAGCGAAGAAGTTCCCGTGTTCCTCGGCAAAGGCGGCCTTGAAAAAGGGAAGATCGCTCCTGATGCTTTCGATCGCGGCCTCGCAGCTTTGAAAAATTTGGCCGGCATCGCGCGATCCCATCACGTCATGGAGATCACCGGCATCGGCTGTTCCACGTTCCGCAATTCATCCAACGCCCCGGACTTCATTCGAGCGGCGGCAGCGATCGGTGTGCAGGTGAGCGTGGTGCCCGGCGACCAGGAAGCGGAGATCATCCTTGATGGTGTACGGCAGGCCGTGCCTTTCACCCAACGGCCCGCATTGGTCATGGACATTGGCGGTGGCAGCATCGAGTTCATTCTCGCCACCGACAAGGCCCTGATGTGGAAAGGAAGCTTCGAGCTCGGTGTCACGCGTCTTCGCGAACGCATCCCGATCAGCGATCCGATCACGCTTGATGAAGAAATGCGCATCGCCGAACACCTCGATGCCCACCTTGTACCGCTCTGGCAGATCATC
>JAEZAU010000152.1 GCA_023430325.1 Bacteroidota bacterium
CGCCTAGATCAGGCGGGGCCGCTGCTTTCATTATGCTCCCTTCGATCTCTGTAATTACTGGATCATCATCTTTTGCACTCCGACCATTGAATCATTTTGATCGAAGCCACGGAGGAGGTGTAAACCAGAATTACCCTTCACCAGAGTCAGCGAACGATCGTGCGCGGAAATGTCCTTAGCCAATATCAACTGGCCATTGGCACTGTAGAGTTCGATCCGGTTCACGTCGGGATGAACGATCTCCAGTAGTGAGCCCGCAACGATAAGCGTCTGGTCGACCAAAGGTGTATTTTGTGTGGTGCCTTCACCGATGCCCACGATCTGGAGCAGGTTGTACGTAAGTGTGCAAAGTTCCTCCAGAGAGTCTGCTGGAAGATCCGTGATCGAATACACGGTCATCGGGTAGACATCCACATAATTTGAAATATCGATCGATGCTGCGTCCGTTGGCTGGCTCGTGGCGAATAGGTTCAACGGTACGGGAATATGGGCAAGGCTGGAATCGGTAAGGATGCATGTTGACAGATCATCCGTCTCGAACTGGATAGCGGCCTCATACAAGGTAGTCACTGCCAGATCCACGTGCTGATGGTTCAAGACCCCGGAAATGGACAGGCGGTCATTCCTGACATCGATATCGCCTAGGGTCATGAACACATTGTTCGGAAGGATCACTTGATCATTGCGGCGGAGCAATATCGCCTGTGAGCCGATGGTATCCGCCTGTACGATCAACTGTTTTTCCACCGGTCCACTTAGGGCACTCTCCCAATAGTTCGCCTTGTAATAACGCCGGGCTTCGTTATCGAGACCGAGATCGCCTTTCTGCAGAGTGGATTGCAGATCATAGGAGATCCGATAGAGGTCTGCTCTCTCAATGTCCCCATCAGATGAGATGATAGAGAAGAAAGCGAAATCCCCGACCGGGCTCATCAGGCTACCACCTGCATGGATCATTCCATCACTATCGACCTTCATCCCATCGAACTTTGCGCTACCACTCGAATAGGTGTATTCATTCATCCACGCCATATCTCCATTAGGTAAGATCTTGGCGAGATACAGTTCGCCAATACCTACATCTTCGCGTTCCGCTATGTAGACATTGCCCGCAATGTCCGTAGTCATTCTGGCTTCGGGAAACATCGCATAAGAAAGAGTTGGAATGGCACCAGGCCAACTTTGACGTCCTATACTTCGACCCCAGATCAAGCTACCATCGGATCCTATCTTATAAAGTTCGATGAATGTCAGGTTCAGTCCATCGTAGTTCACTAATAGGAAAATGCTTCCATCTGCCTGTACTGCCAACTCCAACGACTTAGCGCCAAGTAGATCACCTCCATAGTGTTGGAATTTTTCGATCTGGGATGACATCACGATGTTGCCATCAGCGTTCAATTCCATCAAATTGATATAGGTCCAAACCGAATCGGCGGGTTCGCCGGGTAATAGTGGAGGAAGCCCAACGGTACCAATGAATCTCGCGAATATGCATCCACCGCTATTGTTCGCGATCATGGTACTTATCCCTTCGTATGGGTCGAACATCGGCGGTATGGCGGTGGTATCCTCAAGCAGTTTGTTCCAAAGCAACTCTCCTTGTGGATCATATTTCCTGAAAAGGTGGGTGGAGTCAATTCGCTGAACTGTTATCACGCCACCATCGGAGGTAACGATCGTTCGTGATACAGCCGAACCTCCGGGTTCATGTACCACTTGGAATTGTGCGTGGATGTTCTGTATCCCTAACAGGAATACCATCACAACGGGTAAGTAGAAGTTTTTCATAACGGGAATAATCCGTTGAATATACACTTAACGATGATCGATTAATGTTACTGTTCATATTAACGATGACGATGATCTGATGTTTAACGCGCTTCATAAGATGCCGATCCTTTAAGTCATGGGGTAGCTCTGAAGTTCAAGGTGGTGATCCTATGGATATTTTTTTCGATCCCTTGTCACGATCAGCTTATCCGATCATAACTTCAACGCATCCAAGCCCGCTTCCTACTCGGACTTGATCGTTCTTTCCCTACTAACCCTTCGCCGTGCGTGGTAACGCCTCCGGCGGAATTAAAGCCTTTGCGCCATGAAAGTCTTCGATGCAAAACACATCAAGAACATCGCACTCCTGGGCTCCCACGGATGCGGCAAGACCACGCTGGCCGAAACAATGCTCTTCGAAGCGGGTCTTATCACACGCCGCGGCCGTGTCGAGGACAGGAATACGATAAGCGATCACCACCCGCTCGAACACGAGCGAGGAAGCAGTGTGTACAGCACATGCCTGCACACTGAATGGCGCAATTACAAGATCAACATCATAGATACACCGGGCCTCGATGATCTGGCCGGTGAGACCATTCCCGCTTTGCGTGTCGCTGATACGTGCGTTCTACTTCTGAACGCGCAACATGGCGTTGAGGTCGGCACCGATCTGGTATGGGACCACATCAAACGGTACGATCGTCCTGTGATCATCGGCGTTAATTCGCTCGATCATCCCAATGCTGATTTCGATGCAACGGTGGCGCAGGCGAAGGAACATTTCGGATCCGCCGTTACCGTGATGCAATATCCCGCTGAACAAGGCGAAGGCTTTCATCGGATCATCGATCTGCTGAAGATGCGCATGTACGTGTTCAAGGATGGTGGTGGCAAGCCCGAAAAGCATGACATTCCAGAGAACGAACGCGAACGGGCCGAAGCTCTGCACAAGGAGCTTGTTGAGAAGGCCGCCGAGAACGATGAGGCATTGATGGAGCACTACTTCGAGCGTGGTGAATTGGATGAGGATGAAATGCGCATCGGCTTGAAGAAAGGCATGATGGCGGGCACCTGTTATCCCGTGTTCTGTTTGAGCGCCGTGCGCAACATGGGCAGCGGCCGCCTCATGGGTTTCATAGACAATGTTGCCCCCAGCGCCACCGAAATGCCCCCGGCCAAACTGGCCGATGGTGGTGAACTGAAATGTGCGCCCGAAGGACAGACCGTGTTGTTCACGTTCAAAACAGTGATCGAACCGAAGGCCGGGCACATCAGCCTGTTCAAGGTAATGTGCGGTGAGGTGAAGGAAGGCATGGAACTGGTGAACGAGAACACCGGCACCACCGAACGTATCGGCCAGCTGTTCATTGTTGATGGGAAGGACCGCAAGCAGGTGGATCGGCTGGTGGTGGGTGATATCGGCGGAACGATCAAGTTGAAGGATACGGCCACCGCACACACGCTGCATTCACCTGGAAAGGCGGTGAAACTGCAACCGATCGAACTCCCGGAACCGCGCATACGCCAGGTGGTGCGTGCCAAGGACAACAAGCAGGAGGAAAAACTTCATGCCTCCTTGTTGGAGATCCAAAAGGAAGATCCCACCATTGTGCTCAAATACGATCGCGAAACTTCAGAGCAATTGATCGGTGCACAGGGGGAGCTACATCTCAACCTTTTGAAGTGGAAGCTCGATCATCTGTACAAGGTCGAAGCGGTGTTCAGTAGTCCGCGCATCCCTTATCGCGAAACGATCCGTAAGAGCGCAGACGCCATGTACCGCCATAAGAAACAGACCGGCGGCGCCGGCCAGTTCGGCGAAGTGCATCTGCGCATTGAACCGTGGTATGAAGGAATGCCTGAACCTACCGGCGTAAGCGTGCGCGGAAAAGAGACCCATGAACTGCCGACCGGTGGTGTGCTCGTGTTCTACAACTGCATCGTTGGTGGTGTCATCGACAATAAGTTCATGCCGAGCATCCTCAAAGGTGTAATGGAGAAAATGGAAAAAGGTCCATTGACAGGATCGCCTGCGCGTGATGTGCGAGTAGTGGTCTACGATGGAAAAATGCATCCCGTGGACAGCAACGACATCAGCTTCAAGATCGCCGGTATGATGGCGTTCAAGGAAGCGTTCGTCAACGCCGCGCCACAGCTCATGGAACCGATACAGGAAGTGGAAGTGCGGGTACCCGCCGACCTCATGGGCGAGGTGATGACCGATCTTCAAAGCCGCCGCAGCATCGTGCTCGGTGTGGATAGCGTGGGCCGTTACCAGATCATCCGCACACACACGCCGCTGGCAGAACTCGATCGCTATAGCACAACGCTGCGCAGCCTTACGCAAGGCCTTGGTACGTACACTGAAAAATTCCATGCGTACCAACAGGTACCTGCGGAATTACAGAGCAAACTGGTGAGCAGCAACAAGGAGGAACTCGTGGCTTAGTTCACGACCGATCAGGTCACACTGGTGATCTATCCGTACCATTTGGAAGCCCCGCATTATCGCGGGGCTTCCGGTCATTGATCACGTACTGCACAGTCTGCGATGATCCATCCTTACTTGGAAGAACATCCATTGCCTGGCCGAAGATCGATGGACGCGCCGTGGATCTGCGTGAGCGATAGCAGTGGAAAGCCCACAGGCGGCTTTGCGCCGAGGACTTTGAACGTATAGCGCGACCCAGCTGGTGCCGCTGGAAGCGGGAACAGCAGGGGCACGCCCAAACTATGGACGAACGAAACCGCCGGTGCCTTCGCCCAGATCGACCCTGTCGTTCTCGGGATCGGTATCGGCCAGGCGATCGAAAGGATCCAGCACTACCGAAAGAAGATCGGCGATCTTGCCAGGTATCTCGAAGCCATGGACCGGATCGGTCCACTGCCAGGCGGGCAGCGCGGTGAACGTGAATTCTTCGGAGCCCGCAGGTTTTTGCGCGCGCATGAGCGAGACCGGAACATGGAAATATTCCTTGCTGCCGTTGCGTGTGGTGATCTCCACATCGATCGGCATGAGCATCTCCTCGTTGCGCTGAAGTACGATCTGCAGCCTGCCATTCACCTCGGTGATGCTTTTTATCCCATAGTCCAGTTCGCGAGTGGTGTTGATCCATTGATCGAAATACCAATCGAGCTCCACGCCGCTCTGCTTCTCCATCACGCGTTCAAAGTCGATCGGCTCAGGATGCTTGAAGCCGCAGACATCGAAGAACCGGAGCAGGCCGGCAGCGATGTTCTTCTCCCCCACTACAGCGCCCAACTGTTGCACGAACATTTCGCCGAAGCTGTATGCTGTGATGCCGTATGCGCGATTGGTGGTGAAATGATCGGCGTGCAGGGCCGGAGGTTCATGATCGGGGCTTTGCTGCAGTGCCAGATAATTGCCGTAGGCGCTGCGATGCGGATCGCCCGGTTGGGGGAAAAGTTCCTGCATCACCTTGCTGCCGGCGTACTCGGTGAATCCTTCATCCATCCAGGGGAAACGCCCTTCGTTGCTGGCGAGCACGCCGTAATACCAGCTGTGCACAAGTTCATGAACGCTGACGCCCACAAGGCTGCTTATGCGCCGCTTGCCGGTGACCAGCGTGAGCATGGGATATTCCATGCCGCCATCGCCACCCTGCACGAAACTGTACTGCGGCCAGGGATACTTCCCGAATCGTTCGCTCATGATCTGGAATGCGCGCACCATGTATGCCGGCAGTTGCCGCCAGACCTGTGAGAGCTCGTTGTCCTTCTTATGGAAGAAGTGGAGCAAGGGCCCGCCGGGCACCTGTTCTGTGAAATGAACGTAATCCCGATCGGCGGCCCAGGCCATGTCATGGACGTTCTTCGCCAGGAAGCGCCAGCTCAACTTATCACCGGAAGGCCGCTTCACCGGCTTTCGCCCGGGATCGTACCCATGGCCGATCTCATGAGCGTTCTGCAATACTCCCGTAGCGGCGACGGTGAAGGAAGAATCAAGTTTGATGGTGACGTCGAAGTCGCCCCACACGCCATGGAACTCGCGGCCTACATATGGATAGGCATGCCATCCCCGTTGATCGTAATGCGCGAGCTTGGGATACCATTGGGCCATGCTGTAAGCGACACCCTCTGCATTATTGCGGCCGCTCCTGCGTATCTGGATGGGCACCTGCCCTTTGAAATCATACTTGAAGACCGCTTTTTTGCCTGGAAGCAATGGTGTTGCCAGAACGGCGCGTGCAACCGTTCCCATCGGTTCAATGATCACTTTTCTGCCGTCCTGGTCCATCGTCCCGATCGAGAGTTCACCCATTTCTTCAGGCTTGAGTGCTGCGATGCGTGAGCCTACGCGTTCATCTGGATCGGCGATGGTGCGTGACCGTACGTCCATTTCACTTCCCGGCCTGAAGGCGTTGAAGTACATATGGAACCAGATCTCTCGTAGCGTGTCGGGGCTGTTGTTGTAGTAGGTAAGCGTGGTCACTCCGGCGAACTTGTGGTCCGTAGCATCGAGGTCCACCACCATGTTGTATTGCACACGTTGCTGCCACCGATCACACTGGGCGTTGGAAGTAATGCCGAGAAGGAACGGAAGCAGGATGGAAAAGGAACGAGGGCTCATGTGGTCAAAGAAAAGGTCTGCCGATGGAATGATGGACTCTTTGAGGATGTGATGTTCATCGATACATGGGATCGGTCATTCCAACGAACCCTCCTCTTTCCAGATATACTGCCGGTCACTGAGCCTGATGTACCCGAAGCGATCATCGCTTACCACCTTCACGATGTCGCGCTCCTGGAAGCTTATCTCATCGTGTACGGGCGGGATCACTTCCTGCCCTTGAAGATCGAGCAGGCCGGTGCCTCCGGCTGTTCTGACGATGACATGGCCCGATCGCGGATCGCTCACTTCGATGTATCGCAATGGAATGATCTCGTTGCCGGTACTGTCGATCGCTCCCACCACATCGCCTGTCTTTACGCGTGCCAGGCCATCAACCATATCCCACGCCTGATCGTAACGATTATCGAACAGGATGGTGCCCGTTCGGCTTACATATCCCCATTTCACTCGTTTGCGAAAAGGGATCAACGGGCCTGTAGCGGCTCCGATATCCGCGAACTGGCAGGGCAGCACTTTCTTGTTGTTGCGATCGATGAGGCATCGCTTTCCACCGTGTTGCACTTCTGCAAGACCGTTCATGAAATCTCCCCAATTGGCCACCGAGGGTTCAGCTTCGTACTCCAGGGGTATCACGAACTTTCCCGTCATGTCCACATAGCCGGTCTTCTTGCCATCCACCACCAAGGCAAGCCCTTCCACGAACGGCCCGATGTGTTTGTATTTCAATGGAAGCAGCAGGTCACCAAAAGGACTTACCAGTCCGTAAAGCCCGTTCTGCCTCACGCGTGATACTTCCTTCTCGAAGCCTTCCACCCATTCGTATTCCAGGGCCACCACCACATTGCCTTTCGTGTCTATGACCCCGAACCCGTTCTCACTCTCCACCACCGCAGATCCGTTCTTGAACGTGCTCGCGGAGATGAACTGGAATGGGATCACCGTGCTTCCACCCGCATCGATGTAACCATAGAGACTGTCTCTGGCGGCATAGGCCAGCTTCTGCGAGAACTCACCCAGATCATTGTAGATCACCGGAACGGCCAGTTCCCCTCCCCTGTCCACCGCACCCATTCGTCCGTCCTTTTCCACCAGGCCCAGGCCTTCGGATGTTCCATATACCTCATCATACTCGATCGGGATCACTTCGCGGCCACTGCGGTTTATCGATCCGATCTTTCCATCAAGCGCCACCAATGCCTGCGCACCATTGAAAGGCTCCACCCAGTCATAGACGGGTGCTATGCGCTCCACGCCTTGATCGTCCACAAAACCCCAACGATCATCCTTGCGGAACGGAAGCAATTTCAAACTCGCCGTTCTGTAATCATCCACCAGTTCCTCCACGAAAGGATAATCGGGATTTTCGGTCAGAAAACGGTTGATGGCGTTCACGCTCAGATCCCGCGTGTAGATGTCATAGATGCTGCGCCATGCGTCGGCGACCCGATGATTGGTGGGATGGTCCTTAATGAACCTGCGGTATTGCTCCACCGTACGGCCGCGTGTGCTCAAGTCGTAGATCTCATCCTCTGCGTTGCGGGTGTATGGATTTTCTGGATGTTGCGCGATGAATTCCAAATAACTCCCGATGTTCCCTTCGGTGGTGTTCTCCCGGTAGATCGCCTCCTGCAGACGTGAACGCGCTTCATAGATCTCTTTTGCATGAGGATATTTCCTGATGAACGTCTCGTAAGCCGATGATGAATTGCTTTCACGTGCTTCCTGGAAGGCCAGCTGGTCGCGCGTGGCTATCGCTTCGCTCATGCGCGGACTGTCCTTGTAAACATCGATATAGTGCTGGTAACCTTCGATCGAATGCTTCTCATCTGCAACGGCCCACGCTTTTTCATAGACGTGATGTTTCTGGCCATCGATCACCGCCTGGTCCACGCCGTAGCGTGCCATCTTGCTCCGCTTCTTCTCATCTGCCAGCAGGAATGCTGTTTCCGCCCGGGCAATGAAGAGGTATGAAGAATCGAGGTCGAAGAACGGATTATTGTCCCGGCCACTGATCACACTCAACCCATACCATGCCACCCCGGGGCTCTTCTTTGTGTTCTTCAGGAAGAGCTCACGAGCCAGAAAATAGTTGTGTACTTCCAGTGCTTCGAACGCCTTCTTCAGGTTGGCGAACGCGGGGAACAATAAGAGAACGAACGCAACGGTGAATACCGTGCGCGACCACCTTCCATGCATGCTGCTGCAAAATTAGACACCTGTGGAAGGGCTTTGTTCGAACTTTGTGCCATGCCACCGACCAGGCCGTGTTGATGAACGGGCCCCTCCCTCACATCGAACGGCTGCTCACGCGGCGCAACGCCTGGCTGGCATTGCTCATCATTACTCTGGCCTCGGTCTTTTTCGTGTACCGGTTGAAGGATGTGCGGCTCGATCATGAATTCGAGCGCTTCTTTCCGACCGATGATCCTGAACTGGACCGCTACAACGCCTTTCGCGCACGGTTCGGCAACGACAATGACATGCTGTTGATCGGCGCTGAACACAAGCCTTCCCTGTTCGATCGTGAGTTCGTGCAACGGATCGACGACCTGGCCGCGGAACTCAGCGCGCTGGATGATGTGATGAGCGTGAAGGTGCCTACCAGAATGGAGGAATTACGCATGACGCCACTCGGTGTCTTCGGCATACCGTGGTTGCGTTATGATGATAGCGAGACATTGAAGGCCGATTCAGCGCGCATCTGGCGGGATGGACAACTGCTCGGCTCGTTCATAGCCAGTTCCGGTGAGGCGATCATGATCCTGGTGATCACCAAGCCCGGCCTCAGCAAGAAGCGTAGCGATGCCCTTCTGCAAAATGTGGATCGAGCGGCAACGGCTGCCGGCGTTGGCGAAGTACGCATCGCCGGCCGTGTGCATGGCCAATACTGGTACATCGAGAAGATGAAACGGGAATTGGTCGTCTTCATGTCGATCTCTATCCTCCTTCTATCGATCTTCCTCGCGTTGGCCAACCGTACGTTATGGGGCGTACTTGTACCGATCGGCGTGGTGGGCCTCACAGTGATCTGGCAGGTGGCCTTTATCACCCTTGCTGGAAAACCGCTCACCATACTCACCATGCTGCTGCCCACCATTCTCTTCGTGGTGGCCATGAGCGATGCGGTGCACATCACCGAAAGGTTCAAGGAGGCCGTTCGTAATGGACACGGCAAGCAGCGGGCACTTGCCATCGCTTATCATGAGGTGGGCCTGGCCACCTTCCTTACTTCACTTACCACGGCGATCGGTTTTGCCACGTTATACACCAGCAGCATAATACCGATCCGTGAGTTCGGTCTGTTCACTGCGTTGGGTGTTGGCCTCGCGTTCATCCTCGCATTCACGTTGCTGCCCGCCGTGCTGCTTCTTGTGCCCACGGAGGTAAAAGCGGTGGATATGCGACGAATGGATCGCTGGCGCGTATTCCTCAGTGCTATCTATCTATCCATTCTGCGGAACAGGAGATGGATCCCCATCGCCTTCCTGGTGATCATCATTGCCAGCGCAGCCGCTATCACCGGCCTGAAGGTGGACAACACACTGCTGGAGGATTGGAGCGATGACGATCCCCAGAAACAGGCGTATTTCTGGTTCGAGGATCATTTCGGTGGAGCAAGGCCTTTTGAGATGCAGGTGGAAGTGCTGGGACCCGACCGTACCATCTGGGACATCGAGGTGCTCCGCGATCTTGAAAAAGTGCAGCAACGATTAATGCTTGTGAACGGCATTGCCGCCATGGTCTCACCCGTAACCGTTGTAAAGGCGGCGAACAAAGCCATGAATGCAGGAGACCCCGGATACTACAAGCTTCCAAGTGACCAGCAGGAACTCGATCTGATCATGAAAAAAGTGCTCGCCGGTGCTGGATCGGAACTACGGACGCTGGTCACCAGGGATGGCCGTTCTTCACGGATCACCGGACGAATGAAGGATGAAGGTGGCTACATCCACCGGCAACGGGATCGGGATCTGCAACAATTCATTGCCCGCAACACGGACACCTCGCTACTCTCCTTCAAGCAGACCGGCATGGCCTACCTCATCGACCGGAACAATGAGCGGCTCAGCAGCCAGATGATCGCCGGTCTTGGTCTGGCGGTGATATTGATCGCAGCCATCATGGCGTGGGTCTTCAGGAACTGGCGCATGACGTTGATCGCGCTCATCCCGAACGTGATCCCCCTGTTGATCGTCGGCGGTATAATGGCGGTCACAGGGATCGATATCAAGGTGAGCACGGCCATCATCTTCACCATCGCGTTCGGCATCGCGGTGGATGATACCATCCATATCCTAGGCAAGCTCCGGATAGAGTTGATGAAAGGCAAGAGCCTGCCTTATGCGATGAAACGATCGTTCATTTCCGCCGGAAAAGCGGTCATTATCACCAGCATCCTTCTGCTTTCAGGGTTCATGTCGCTGATCTTTTCCAGCTTCGCCAGTGTCTTCTACATGGGAATGCTGGTGAGCCTGACGTTGTTCACCGCCCTGCTTGCCGATCTATTCCTGTTGCCGGTGCTCGTACAATGGTGGCTTCCCCGGCGAAAGTTATCTTCGCAAGCATGGGCTCAGCAGGATTCTTCTGGCCGCTCTTGATGGTGGCCGCACTGGTGGCTGCAGGTCTCTTTATGAAGAGAGCTGCTGAAAAACGAAAGCGTAAAGGCAAAGGGCTGAAGCAGCACCCGAAAGTGCCTTCCTAACGGTTGCCCTCGTAGGCGGCCTTGAAGTCAGGCTGGTCCATGAAATGGTCCTTTCCCAAGGAAAGATATTTCCGGCCTTGATCGCGCTGACCTTTTTCGGTCATGAAGTCCGAATAACGGATCAACGCGTTCTTCAACAGCTTCCGCTGATCTTCAGGCAACCGGCTTAGATCGCCTGCTTCAGCAACACGCTTATCGAACTCCTTCACGCTCAGATCGCCTTCCTTGGTGGAATTCGCCTTGTATTGGGTTATCGCCAGCATGAGCCATGGGCCAGGATTTTCGGGATAATACACGGTCATGCTGCTCCAGACCTGCTTTGATTTGCTCAAACCCTTGGGATCGTCCATCAGCGCTTCGCCTTCCTGCATGGCGGTGGTGTTCAGGTTGGCCCAGTAATCCTCGTAGTTGCCGAAGAACTCGTTCTCCCTGTCCTTCTTGCGGAACTTCTCGGCGTACTTCAAGGCATCCCTGCCCGCTTTCGGGTAATCCGCCTGGTACTTTTCGAGCTTGCTCATCTCATAGAAGCACATGCTCATATAAAGAAAAGGAAGGGGGTCCTTCTTGGTGGCATCGTTCAAGGTATAGTTCTCGGCCTTGTAGATGCACTTATCGAATTTCTCGTCCACATACAAGACAAGAAGATCATCATACACATGCTTTTGGGCCTGCACAGAGACAGAGGCCACTGCCAGAGCGAGGAGGAGCAGTTTCTTCATGAGGGTTGATGTTGCTTGTGCGCCGATGGCAACCATTGTGCCGAAAGGTATACGTTCCTTCCCGAAGAGCGTTGCCCTCCCGATCGGATAAAGATCCACCTTTGCGACCTTTAACGCATGAGGATCGATATTCTCTCGGCCGTTCCGCGATTGATGGACAGCTGGTTCAATGAAAGCATATTGCAGCGCGCCCAGCAAAAAGGCCTGGTGGGCGTGCACCTCCATGACCTTCGGCAGTGGAGCCTTGACAAGCATAAGCGCCTGGATGATTATCCCTTCGGCGGTGGTGCCGGCATGGTGATGCTGATCGAGCCGGTACACCGGGCCATCCAACAGCTGAAGAGCGAACGGGAATATGATGAGGTGATCTATATGAGCCCTGACGGGACTTTACTTGAACAGGGATTGGTAAACCAACTGAGCATCAATAAGAATATCATCATATTGTGCGGCCACTATAAAGGGGTGGACGAGCGGATACGGGAACACCTGGTGACACGTGAGATCAGCATTGGCGATTACGTGCTCAGCGGTGGTGAACTGGCCGCCGCCGTACTCTGCGATGCGGTCATCCGGTTGTTACCTGGCGTACTCGGCGATGAGACATCGGCATTGAGCGATAGTTTTCAGGATGGCCTTGTTGCGCCACCGGCGTATACCCGGCCGGCCGAATATGAAGGTTGGAAAGTGCCTGATGTTCTTCTCAGCGGCCATCAGGCGAAGATCGATGCCTGGCGACACCAGCAGGCGGTGGAGCGTACCGGCAAGAGAAGGCCCGGACTGTTACGGGAAGATGGATCGGTGGATGAATGAGCCGGGAAAGTTCGTAATATTGCACCCCCGAAAGGGAGGCGTACCTGTAAACCACAGCACGCAAGCACCACGTAACTCGCTGAAGGCCATGGACAAGCTGAAACAGATCGAGAAGGAATATGCGCCAATGAGCGCCCATCCCGATTTCAAGGCAGGTGATACCATCACCGTACATTATAAGATCAAAGAAGGGAACAAGGAGCGTATTCAGCAGTTCCAGGGCGTTGTGATCCAGCGCAAAGGCAGCGGCAGCACCGCCACTTTCACCGTTCGCAAGATCAGCAACAACGTAGGCGTTGAGCGCATCTTCCCGATCGCATCACCTTTCATTGATAAGATCGACGTGAACAAGCGTGGCCAGGTGAATCGCGCCCGCATCTTCTACCTCCGTGAGCGTCGCGGCAAGAGCGCCCGCATCCAGGAGAAGCGCCAGTTGGTGACCGAGGAGGCAAAGTGATCCTCCTTCAAAAGTGAACTCAAAAGCCCCGAGCGATCGGGGCTTTTTCATTGTAGAAGTCGGCCCTTCAGGGAATGTTCAGGTACTTATGCGTTTGCAGGCTCACTTGCCATTCAGGATGTTCCTTCACGAACTCCACCATCAAAGGCATCACCTGATCGCGTTTATCCCATTCGGGCTGAAGGAAGAGCTTGCAGCTTGCATTCACCCTGGCCTGGTGTTCCTGCGCCCACTTCAGATCATGCTTGTTGAAGACCACGATCTTCAATTCATGGGCCGCATTATGGATCGCTGGCAAGGGTGCCTTGAATTTTTTCGGGCTGAAGCAGATATGGTCCCAAACGCCGGAGAGCGGATGTGTCCCTGATGTTTCCAGATGTGTCCGGAAGCCGTTCTGGCGTAAAGCCTCCGTCAACGCCGACAGATCGTGCATCAACGGTTCACCGCCGGTAATGACCGCAATGCGGGCGGGATGTTTCAGAGCACCCGCAACGATCTCATCCACGGAATGTGTCGGATGTGCGGCTGGATCCCAGCTTTCCTTTACATCGCACCAGGTGCAGCCCACATCACATCCGCCCAAACGAATGAAATACGCAGCCTGGCCGGTGAAGGCACCTTCACCCTGGATCGTGTAGAACGCCTCCATGACAGGGAGATCGGCCAAGGACAGTATTCTCGGTCCACCAACTTGCTCTTGCGGGCGCATTTCATTGCAAAGGTCCGGAAATACTGCGCACAATGATGTCCGCGGGTTGTAACAAATAAGAACGGGCCACCTTACGATGACCCGCTCGAACTTCATTGGAAGGACGATCACTCCACGATCAGAGGCAGCGTACAAGTGGCACCGCTGGCATCATGCAACCGTACATAGTAGGCGCCGGAGTGCATCTCGCTCACATCGAACGTGATCCTCGCGTTCTGCATGCTTTCACCGGCGATCGTACGTACGGTACGTCCGGTGGCATCGAAGATCTGCGCCTCAAGGCCTGAAGCCGGGCGATCGGTAAGCAGGATCGATACGATGTTCTGTGCTGGGTTGGGCATCAATAAGGCCGTGATCTGCTTCTCCCCGGTCTCCAGAATGCCCACGGCACCTGGTTCAATGATGGATGACATTTCACTGAATGGTTCCAACCCACCGCCAAGATCCATCAAGATCTCGGAGGTTGTGAACAACGACACCGCATTAGGTTGCGCGTGAGTGATGTAGGCGACATTATTCACTTGACTGGTGGTGATGAACCCCATGTATTCATCGTTGTAGGTCTGGCTGATCTGCAAGCGGGCCACGTTGTTGAAAGTACCGAAAGGCATGATGATCGTACCATAACCGTTGTAGTCCACTTCTGTGGTACCGGTACGTGTCATTGTGATACCTGAAGTGGTAGCCGTTCCGCTGAAAGAGTCCGTCCAGCTCGATCCATAGGTCATGGGGAACTGGTACATCTTCTCAGCATTCGTGTAGATCACCTGCGATGTTGTACCATAGTAGCCCCAGTTCAGGAATTCGGTGGAATTCATGGACCAGTAATTATAGGTATCCTGGTTGGTAAGACCAGTGGATGCCATGGTAGCTTGTGGGAAGTAACTGGCGTACGGTGTTGATGACGCCGCCAGATATTGCGACTGCACACCAGGTCCCGCAACGGAAGAGCTGACATCGAAAGTGAATCCTGCGGTGGCAGGTCCCGCCGGCACATAGTCGGTGCTGTGAACGGTAGGCGTAGGCCAGATCTCCGGAGTGAAATCAGCCGCTGTGAAGGTTGGCTGGGCAATGGCCCCAACGGGGATGGAACAAATGCTCGCGAGTAGGAGTTTTTTCATGTTGTTGGAATTGAACCCCAATGATACTGCAGAAACCAGCACCGACGGAGAGAAGGTTTTGAACGTTTTCCTGCTCTTGAGCACAAAAAAAAACCCACACAGGACGGAGTTCAAAAAACCCATGGATCACATGAGCGGGTCGGACAGAAAGTGGTCGGTAATCCGCGATGTCCCGAAGGAACCCATCGGCAAGCGATGGGCCGCGGCCCGCCCTTCCACCTTGGATCTTCTCGACCCTGAGGAAAAAGTGTTGGTTTTGAGAACTATTGGCCTGTGTGGGCTGTGGGTTG
>JAEZAU010000230.1 GCA_023430325.1 Bacteroidota bacterium
GTTCAATGGGTTCACCGGTTTCAACACTCATCCATCCATCGGAGTGCATCTTATCGATGCCACTACCATCGGCATCAATGAGAACGAACGGATAGAACTGACACCGTTCCCGAACCCGACCGTGGATAGGATCACCGTACCAATGAAGGGCCATACCGGCAGGGCATTGCTGGAGATATTTGATATGAGCGGTGCCAAGGTGGCCGAGCGCAACGTGAACGTGAACCCGCAGGAGCAGATCGTAGTGGATGTCCAGGGCGTGAGCAACGGCACTTACATGTTCAATATGAACTTCGAGAACGGCAAGCGCGCCAACTTCCGCGTGGTGGTGAGCCGCTGATCTTGAGATCAACGAATGAAAGAAGGCGGGCCGATCGGCCCGCCTTCTTTCATTCTGACCCTCATCGTCGAGACGAATGCCGGGGGCCAGGCATTGACCGGCCGGTATGTGCATGAGGGATAGCAGCGGCACCCCGCACCCCGGGTCCTTACCCGGGGGAGGAGTATAGCGTATAGCCCGACGGTGCTGCATTTGAGCACCGGCATGCCCAAGTCTACTCCCCTATATCCTCATTCCATAGTTGAGGTTCTTCGGCAATGAACTGTTCCATCATCTGCACGCATTCTGGCAGATCGAGATCGATGACCTGCACCCCATGGCTCTCCATGAACTCGCGTGCGCCAGCGAATGTGCGGCTTTCACCCACGATGACCTTGGGGATCTTGAACTGGACGATGGTACCGGCGCACATGTAACAAGGCATCAGCGTGGAATAGATCACCGTGTCACGGTAACCGCCTATGCGCCCGGCGTTGTGGAGGCAATCCATTTCGCCATGCATAATAGGGTCCTGCTCCTGAACGCGCTTGTTCCTTCCGCGCGCCACGAGCCTGCCGTTCTTCACCAACACGGAACCGATAGGGATGCCGCCTTCCCTTCTTCCGGCACGGGCTTCTTCAATGGCCGCCTTCATGAATTCATCCATGGCACCAACGTACTAGATCGGCGGCACAGGACGCTACCTTCGGGGCCGATATCTTACGATCATGCCTTCATTCGATATACAATCCAAAGTGGACCTGCAGACATTGGACAATGCCGTGAACACGGTAAAACGCGAACTGGATACCCGGTACGATCTGCGGGGAACCAACAGCAGTGTGGAACTGGATAAGAAAGCGCTTACGATAAAGATCTCCACGGAAGATCACCTGAAGCTGGACGCCATCCTTGACATTCTGCTTGAACGATCCACCAAACAGAAGGTGGATGTACGCAGTTATGATCTAAGCTCTGAACCCGTACCGAGCGGCAAGATGCTCTACCGGACGATAAAAGTGAAGCAGGGAATTGAACGGGAGACCGCCAAGAAGATCGTAAAGGCCATAAAGGACAGCGGTCTTAAGGTGCAACCCCAGATCATGGATGACATGGTACGGGTAACGGGCAAGAAGATAGATGACCTGCAAGGAGTGATGACCCTTTGCCGGAACACGGACTTTGAGATCCCTTTGCAGTTCGAGAACATGAAGAGTTGAACTGGCATGAAATGCGAGACCCGCCTTACGGGGCGGGTCTCTCGTAACTCTCGATCTTTTTCCCCAGCTTACGGGCCGGGCTCCAACCTTACGGGGCGGGAGGTTCTTTTTCTAGGCTTTCTTCACACCACCTGTAGACAGCCTTCCGATCGAGTCATGCATTCAACCTGTTGACAGGCTCTGCCTCCCTTAAGGCATCTCATGTGCCATCTGCGCATCTGTACCCGGATCCGGCTGTGCGGAATGACGGAATCTCAAGCTGGGCAAGGGAAGCACGAGTTTTCAACCATGTTCAACAGATGCCTCAGATCAGGGATCGGGCATCAGGAGCAGTGGCGAACATTCCACAGCGATCGGGGAAATGAGGACCGGTCAGTGTGGAATTCCCCAGAAAAACAGGAAACCCGCCTTACGGGGCGGGTCCCTCAATTGTTTCCGATCCTTGATCCTGGCTTACGGGCCGGGCTTCTGAGCTTACGGGCTCGAAGTAGAAGGCTTTTTCTGCCGCGGGGCATTGCCTTCCGATCGGTCTTAATTCCACAGCCTGTCGCCAGGCTCTGATCGTTGAACGTGAAGGGATGGAGGAATGTTACATCAGCCCTGCAGGAACATGATGAACACGAATGTCATGAGAAAATGATGCACCAGCAGGATGGCGGTGATGAAGGTGAGCATGCTCTTGCCCTGCTTGGGCAGTTCAGGGAAAAGCTTCTTGTTGTTCACGGCAATGATGGGCAGCGGTATGGTGGCCAGCAGAAAGGTGACCGCAAGCAACTTGAACAACACTTCATTGCTCAGGACACCGAAGAAGAGGTGTGCATAGTAAAAAACGAATCCAAGGAATGATAATAATCCCAGGCGGATGAAGAGCCGAGCTTCAGCGACCATTTTCTTTTCACTTTCCATGGAGTAGACGCCGCCACTGCAACGTGGTTGCGTGCTGTGAGGTTTCATTATTCCGGTGACACTTTGGATCCTGATCGGCGGATCGCAAGAAGTACACGCATCACCCCAACAGCGGCCAGTCCAGACCCGCAAGCGAAGATCTCCCACGGAAATCGCCCAGGTCCATATGTGACGAAAGGTGAAGAAGCGCCGCTCTTCAAGGTGACCACACCCTGTTGCAGTGGATCAAGGATGAAGGAAGAAATGATCACCAAGGCCCCTCCGATCAGAAGAGACCATTCGAGCCATCCCATCCTGAGGTTACTTGTGGAACGGCCTTCCAGGATCGCGAGACCGATCACGATCAGCCCGATCGACACCAGGACCGGGGCCCAGACCGGACCCACCCATGGAACGGGGATCAGGAACAAAAGATCCATCGTTGCCAGGCTCTCTGGCCAGTCCAGCAACACTTTCAACCAGACATAATAGAAGATGTCCCAGACACCGAACCCGTAGCAGAACCACGCGAACCGATCGAGTGCGGACCGTGCGACCAAAGCCGATGGGGCCAGGAGCATCACCATGGTCGCCACTTCACGCCAGATCTCGGTCCTGACGAGGTCCACAGGCATGGGTACGATCGGAAAGCCAAAGCCGGCGGGGTAATAAAGGGCCCTCAGATACACCACCACGGCACTTTCGAGATAGGCCATGGCGATGAAGTAGACTGTGATCCATGGAAGTAAGCGATAGAATTTCGATCTCATTCTTTCCATGAGATGAAAGCCTGAAGTCCCCGGTGATCACTGCCAGGAATCGAAGATCCGAGGATCGAAGTGCATTCAAGATGGTGGGAATGAAGCAGATGATCCAATGGTATGGCGGCCAAAGGCCCCACAACCGGCCAGGTACGCAAACGCCCGTCCGCTGTTACCGCTTTCAGCCGCGCACTTGAGATCAGGTGCTTGAACGCATCATCCCACGGGACGGTGTTCAGGTCACCGATGACCACCACCGGTCCCGGATGCTCGCGCAGGTACTTTGATAGCGTTGCCAACTGGATGTTCCGGCGCCGGAATTGATCCGGACTTCCGGGTGATGTGGCATGCACCGATAGTATACGCAGATCACGATCTTGGTGCCTGACCGTTGCTTCAATGAACGGCGATCCCTTCACTTCAAGGAGCCGCGATCGCTCAAATGGCAGCCTACTGAACATGGCAATGCCATAGCAATTCGATCTCGGTTCGATCAGTTGGTGAGGATAATGTCTCCTCAGGCCTTCTTCGAGCCGGTTGGCCCATGTATCATCCACCTCCTGGAATGTGATGATATCGGCTTTGCTCTGCAGCGCCCGTTCAATGACAGCGGTATGCCGATCATTCGGTTGCAATACGTTCATGTGCATCACTGTAAGAGAGCCTTCATCAGGTCTCTGTGGAACACGCGGCGTGCTCTGCGGTAATTGGGCGCTTACAAGAAGGATGGCCGTGGTAGCCGATGCAGCGATCGGCCAGATCCTTTTCCAGGCGGCCAGGATCGCAAGCAGGACGAAGATCACTGTCCATTGCAGGAGGAAGGCCCGAGCCATCATCGTGATCCACGTGTCAGGTGCGAAGGCGAGCACAGTAGCGATCGCAAGCATCCATCCAGCCACGTGATATTGGTTCTTTTCGATCCTCATCGGTGCGTGGCCGGAATACGTTCTATCTCATTGATCTTGCGCAAGGCAAGCCATAAAGGCACTGCACCGATGACCCCGAATGATGCATCGATACATCGCCAGAAGAACGGAATGCCACGTACAGGGGCCCACGCGAACGAAAAGATGATCACCATTGCACAACTGATCGATCCCCATTGTACGACCCATTTGTTCCGCACCGGATCCCTTATCGGGCCAAGGAATGCGAGAGCAATGACCACATGGGCAAAGGCGAGCCAGTCGGTACCGTAGAAAATGAACGGATAGCGTGAATCCACATCGGCTATCGCGGCCGCAACGTTCGCAGCCCAGTAGGCCCATGGATCGCCCCAATGGGCCGCCACATCTGCGAAAGCATGACTGAGCCACATCAGCGGGATCGCCGTAAGACCGCTGATCGACAGAGCTGCCATGAAGAGCCACAGCAATATCCTGATGGTCCTTATTTGATCGGTGGCTCTCATGGTGTCCGTGGTGATCCGTTCAATGCGGAATAGGTACGATCATCGGCCCATGTGCGCTCCAGAGCAGATCGATGTTCATGTTTTCGGAGGAAATGATCTCTGCGTCGATCCAGATGCGCGCGAAAATCCGACGGGTCCAGATGTGCCACCCAGCGAACCCGATTCATCTGGTGGCTTCTCATCTGTACCTCCACCCTCTCAAGATCGGCATAGAGCAGCGGTAATACCCGATCGCTCATGTGGAGGTAATTATCGATGTCCACCTCGGCTGGATTCTCATGTTGCAGATTGAACTTCACGATGAAGCGATCCCAATCCACCAACGACAGGCCGATCATCATGGCGAACGCGGCCCAGGTATTCACACGCATCAAGTAGAAAAAGCTCCTGCGGTCACGGATCTTCAGGAACAGTGTCACGAGACCCACCAGCACCAATGCCAGGAAGACGATAACGCCGATCCGTTTGTAGGCAAGGCCGTGATAATCGATGTAATGGTAGTTGCGCAGAAAGACCGATATTCCAAGGATGAAATTCTGCACCACCCACAGGACCGCGAGCTTCTTCAATCCGCCGCTGCGCGAATAGAAATTCTGGTTCCCCCGGAAGAGGTACAGGACAATTACCATGCTCAGCAGAATGCTGCATATCAACATCCATGTTCCCTCATGAACAAAAGCTTTCAAGCTCATCCCCTGCTCCACTTCAAAGCCGAACCAGACCCAATTGATGTCGATCACGTTCACTATCAGGAGCAGCACATTCACCAGGACCAGTAACATCACGCCTTTGCGCCGTTCTCGTTCAAGTGGATCCATGGCAAGGGGTGACAGCCAGTGCGGGCGACGGATGCGTTTGCGCAAGAGCATATCGGTCCAGCGCTGCTCCCATGCCAGCACTGTGCGCGAAGAGAAGCGGAACAGTAGGGCGCCACAAAGCACCAGAGCGAAAAGGAAGAAGAACGTGTGTACGGTGAAGATCTCCTCGAAGAGCCTTCCGATGGTCCGATCCAACACGTCCACAAAACCGGCAGTGAGCACATTGAACCGGCTGTTGCCTTCACGATACATCAGAAGAAAGATGCCCCCGATGACCAGAGGAAGGAATGCACCCCGGGCCCAATTCCAACCGGTGGCTCTTCCACCGCGCGACGTCAGGATCTCCCTGGCGCCATCCATCGCCTTCACCGGCACCATCAGTAGATCATTCGCGAATTGAAGAAATGAATAATAGACACTGCGCAATTGCGGTTGATGCGAGAACGCCGCCGCGATGATACCAGACGTGATCGTGGCAAATGCAGAGATGGCCGTGCCATGGACGTACCACATCATTGCCGCGATCACCGTTCCGGCCATTGCAACGTGGCCTGCAGGACCGATCGATCGCGGGCCATTGATAACGATCATGAGCACCGTTGTGATCAACGCGAACAACGTGAGGTTGAGCCCCAGTTCGTTCTTCCAGAAGAGTAGATCGAAAACAAATGCGACAAGCAGGACGATCAATGGCCGGTGCCAGTGGAACAACGAATTCTTCATGACGATAAGCGATGGGTTTCGCGTAGTGTCACTTCATGTCCTTCTTCGGTATGAGTTGTTCGATAGCATCGAGGTGTTGCTTGAAGGCCTTGATGCCAAGCAATGTGGCCTTGTACGAAGTGTTGGGCCGTTTGCCGACGAAACGCTTCCTGGCCTGCACATATTTCAATGTCTCCAATGCCGCAAGATGGCTGGCCAGATTGCCGTCGGTAACAGCCAGCAACTCCTTCAGTTCAGAATGATCCACATGATCGTTCACGACCAGAACGGCCATGATGCCAAGGCGCACCCTGCTCTCAAATGCCTTGTTCAGCTTTTCGATCATTGCTCCACTCCTTTCCGCTCATGGCGGAAGTACATCAAGCTTCCATAGAAAATATGTAGAACACCGAAACCCAAGGCCCAGAACATGAGCCCGGCACCGATCCAGAAAGCGCTCGCAAGACCAAGCAAGATCTCGCTCAACGCAAGCCACCTGATCTCATCCAACGTATACTTCGATGCGTTCAAAAGGGCCAGCCCGTAGAAGAGCAATGTGGCAGAAGGTATCAATGCCGGCAGGCCGTACTGAAGAAGCGCCAGGCAGAAGATGCCTCCTGCGGCAAGCGGTATCATCAGGTTCACCACCAACCTGCGGGCACTGCCGTCCCAAAGTGTATGGCCCAGCTTGATGGTGCGTTGCCAGGTGAACCACGCCGCTGAAAGAAGAGCCAGGACCAGAACCGCCACGGCAAGACCTCCCAGATCCATGACGTGGTCCCAGTAAGAAGATCCAGAGGTGCCGCGGTAGCTCATGGGATCGTCGGAATAGAGCATGCGCGAGTCGATATACCAGTGGGCGGCGAATGCACCGGCCAAAGCGATGGTGCCCGCCACCACGCCGCTGAGTCCGCTGAGGCTCAGGAATCGTGTGCTGCGCTCCATCAATCCGCGAATGCGGGAAAGCTCATCGGCATCCGAACGATCGTTCATTTTCAAAGTACTTTGCGGTACAAAGTAAAGGGATGCGTCCGATCCCTGCAAGAATTCTCGATGATCAATGGATGGTGAGCGCTGCCAACGCGGCCCCGATCAACACCGACACGAATCGTGCGGCCACGAAACGATGTTCCGGGGCACCCTCGAAGATGATGGTGGTGCTTATATGAAGCAGCATGCCGATGGCGATACCGAGCATGCTATGCAGGAAGTGTCCTCCCAGTTCTTCACCCACGAGATGACCGGTGAAGATCCCGAGGGGTGCTGCAAGCGCAAAGATCAACAGCATCGCTATGGCATGGGTGGCCTTGGCACCCGACCGGTCCAGAACGGTGGCAAGTGCCACGGCCATCGGCAATTTGTGGAGCAGCACGCCGGTGAGGAAATGACCATCTGCACTGACCGCGGGATCGGCGAAAGGCATCCCTTCAACGAACGAATGGATGCAAAGGCTCAGCAGTGTAAGTACCGGCAGGGCCCTGCCGGTATGTGAATGCACATGAACGTGGCCATGTTCTATACCATGGCTGAAGAACTCGAGCACCACTTGAAGTAGGAATCCGCTGAGGATCCACAGCCCCACCCCCATTCCCTCCTCCTCATAAAGCTCTGGAAGCATGTGCAGGAAGACCACACCAAGCAGAAAGGCGCCACTGAAAGAGAGCAGCAGTTTCATCCATTGCACACCCGGCCGCGCCCAACGCACTGCCATGCCGGCGACCAACGGAACCAAGAAAAAGCCGATCGCCACCAGTGTGATCATCATGCGGGTCTTTCCAACCAAAGGACGAATCGTTCAGAAAAGAATGGATCGAAGGCCGAAGTGTCAGGTCCATCGGTACGGTCCTGTATCCTGAAACCGGCGTTCAATGCCATTTGCTCAAGTTGATCGGGCATCAGGGCCTGCACCTTTTCCTCGAAGACCTCCGACCGGCCCTCATCGCGTACCGTTATGGTCTTGATGATGGTACCTGCGTGCAGCGATCGGGTGATATCGAAGTGCACACCCTGGCGTTCCACCCGTTCCTGCGGCACCAGATCGGCCAGCACCAAGGCGGAATTCATGAAGTCCACCACGAACCTGCCACCGGGACGCAACGCCGTGAAAGCCGCATGGAAGACCTTCTGGTCATCTTCCAGTGAATCGAAATAACCAAGGCTTGTGAAGAGACAGCAGGCTCCATCGTACCCTCCGGCAGCCAGCGGTACGCGCATGTCATGCACGCGCAGATCGACCTGCGGGTTCACGGCCTTTGCCTCTGCAATGGCGGCGGCCGAGATATCGATCCCCGTCACCTTCATTCCTGCATCATGGAACCATCTGGCATGCCTTCCGCGGCCACATGCCATGTCAAGAACGGCGCTTCCGGGCGCAAGATCCCACTTGGCGAGGATGGCCTTTACCCACGCCAGAGCCTCCGTTTCATCGCGGTGCCCGTATAGCAGCGCGTAATAAGGCGTGCCGAACCATTGTTTGTACCAACCCATGGGGGCCGCGAAAGTACTTCAACATGAGAGGTTGACAATTCCGTGGATAACTCTATCGATCGTCATACGTCCGTATGTGCGCCACCTGTTCCTTTGCGTGGTATGGTGAACGCGAATCCGATGCTTGACAGGATCCAGGACCTATATGATGAGCTTGAACGCCACCGCGTTATGCTTTCATTCAAGGGGAACCTCACCACCGATCTGGTAACAGCGCTGTTGGAAGCCGTGGAGAGAAGGATGTCTGCAATGGAACCGGATGGCAAGTCCCGGAAACGGGTCTTCAACGTGGTGATGGAGTGCCTTCAGAACCTTTTTCATCACAACGCCCGCTCTTTCCCCGAGAGCATGGCCGCCAACGAGACAGGTGAACCGCATGGGGTGGTGATGATCGCCCGATCGGACAAAGGTTACTCGATCGTTACGGGCAACTTCATGGCCGGGATGGAAGTTGAAAAATTGAAGAACCATCTCGACAAGATCAATTCCATGGACGCGAACGAACTTCGCGATCTGTACAAGGAAACACTCGCCGAAGGGCAGATGAGCGCGAAAGGTGGAGGTGGTCTGGGAATGATAGAGATCGCGCGCAAGAGCGGAGGCAAACTTGAATACGGGTTCGTACCATACGACCAGGAGAACACTTTTTTCAGCCTGAACGTGAACGTTCCCACCAGAACCGAATTCCCATGAGCTCCCTACAAGTTGAGGGCACCCCGAAGACCCCACACATCAATTTTGATGGTGAGACCGGCCTGCTGGAGATCCGCGGCCGCTCCATTCCTGAGAACTCGATCGATTTCTACAAGCCGCTGATCGATTGGATCGATAAATACGGCCGATCGCCACTGCAGAAGACAGCGTTGCATGTGCAACTGGAATACTTCAATACCAGCTCTTCAAAGTGCATCTTGGACGTGTTCAAGAAGCTTGAGGCCATACGCGCGGCCGGCAATGAAGTGACCGTGCTCTGGCATTACGAGCAGGATGATGAGGACATGCTGGAGGCAGGCGAGGATTACGCGGGCATCATCAACGTACCCTTCAAGATGATCCAGATCGAAGAGGTCTAGATCAGCGGCGGCCGAGCCTGCCGATCGCTTTCGGGAAGATCTCCAGATAGAGCGCCACGGCCATTATGAAGGTCATGAGCCATAACACCAGGGCATTCGCCGCCAGCGTGGGCAGTCGCAGACCCATGGTCCACTTGGAAGGCGCGTAGAACTGCGCCCCGAAAAATCCCGATCTTACAGGTTCCAGATAGATCGGATCGCTCTTCTGCACAAGCTCCCCTTCGTGCTGAACGATGACCTCCAGTTCGTTCTTGTTGGTGACCACTTCGGCCAGGCTCTGGTTCCTGTAGATATCCAGCAGCCTGAAATATTCGTTCTTCTTCTCCGGTGTTGCGGTGAGTTCCTGGATCCGCTGTTCCTTCTTCTGTTCCGCCGCTTTGTAAACGCTGCGATAATGATCCACCAGCACTTGAAGACTTTCGTCGGCAGCATCGAGCACCTCGATCGAGATACCTGCGGGGGTCAGCCGGTCCATCTGTGGGAACGTGAATCCCTTCAATGCCTGTTCTTCCTTGAGAAGTTCGGTACGCAGCAGGTCGAGATCTTGTTGAAGTTCCTCACTGGTACCAGCATTCTCAAGGGTTCGCCGGATGCTTCCAGTGATATTCAAGAGTTCCTTCACCCAGAGATCTTTCTTCCAATTGGCCGTCTTCATCCGCTGATCGAACGCATAGAAATTGCGCTCGTAGGAATTCTCCATGAACTGTGTGACCGCGAGCCCTTCGTACGCCCAGCGCGATGCCATGATATTGCCGATCCACGGAACGCTCTTCTGTGATCCGAACCAGGGATGGAGCTTGTCGAATTTCACGATGATGCCGCTGAACAACAGTTGTGGAATGATCAGGACCGGAATGAGGATGTAGATCACCTTGGCACTGTTGAAGCTCGCGCTCACGTTCAACCCGAGCACGTTCGCGAAACAGGACGTACTGAAAAGCATGAGCCAATGTGCAAAGCCGAGTTCTTCAATACCAAGGACCAGGTTGCCTACAAGTACGAACAGGAAGGTCTGTATGGCAGAGATGATGAAGAGCAGGCCGATCTTGCTCAGCAGATAACTGCTGCGGCTCAGGTCCAGGAACTTCTCGCGTTGCAGGATCCTGCGATCACGGATGATCTCCTCGGCGCTCACCGTAAGGCCAAGGAACAAAGCAACTATCACCGCAATGAAGAGGTATTGGGGTATGTTCTCATTCTCACGGAAGATGTACGTGCCGTTCTCTGCGACACCGTAATACTTCAGGAAGAACGACATCAGGAAAGCCAGTGCAGGCGCTTCGACAAGATTGATGAGCACGTACTGGCGGTTGGCCAGCTTGCTCAACAGATCGCGCTTGAAATAGACCTGTAATTGACGGAGCCTACCGGGTATCTTGAACGTACTTGTGGGTGGACGATCCTCGTCGGGGACCTTTGCCATGCGGCCGGACGTCTGCGCACGAAAGATCTCATTCCACGCTTCTGGGGAGATGCGCCGCTGATCGGTCTCGTTGCCGTATTCATCCACCAGACGCGCTTCCAGGATATTGAAGATCTGTTCGGGGTTCACGTTGCCACAAGCCGCACACTGGCCCACATCACTGTTCACCTGCCCGGTAACGCGCTTGAAATACACCACCGCATCCACTGGATCGCCGTAATAGACCGGATGTCCTTCCTGGTCCATGAGCAGCAATCGATCGAACAACTTGAAGATGTCCGATGACGGTTGATGGATCACCACGAAGACCAGCCTGCCTTTAAGCGAAAGCTCCTTCAGCAGGTCCATGATGTTCTCTGAATCCCTGGAGGAAAGGCCGCTGGTGGGTTCATCCACGAAGAGAACGCTCGGTTCACGGATCAATTCCAGCGCGATGTTCAAGCGTTTGCGCTGGCCACCGCTTATCGTCTTTTCCAACGGGCTGCCGACCTTCAGATCTTTCGTTTCATAAAGACCCAGCGTCTGCAACATCTTCAACACGCGCCCGGTGATCGCTTCGTCATTGAGATCACCGAAACTCAGTTTCGCATTGAAGAAGAGGTTCTGGAATACGGTAAGTTCTTCGATCAACAGATCGTCCTGGCTCACATGCCCGATGACACCACGGATGCGATCGCGCTCGTTGTGTACATCAACACCATTAATGGTGACGCGTCCTCTGTCCGGCTTCAGATTTCCATTGAGAATATTGAGCAGCGTTGATTTACCGCTGCCGCTTCCGCCCATGATACCGATCAGCTTCCCTCCTACTTCCGCCAGATCGAGCTCATGCAGACCAAGTCTACCGTTGGGGAAGGAGTATTCGATCCCTTCCGCCTTGAAGACCGTTCTTGTTGCGCCATTCCGATCGGTGAAAGCACCAAGAATGTCACTGTAGTAGATCGGTGTGCCACCTGGCGGCCGCACGCTACTTCCGTTGGTGAGCATATAGTGACTGTCGCGGGACATGCGTTGTCCGTTGAGCAGCACTTCGCCTTCACCTTCATATCGCGCTATGTAAAGGTTTACACTTGAAATATTCAGGACGCGTAGTTCACCCGATAGGCCATGTGCATGCAAATGCTTCGCCCGGTGCAGGCCCGATCCATTACCGTGATCGATGTACAGCAGTTCGGAGGCATCATGCCGTTCATTGGAACGATCGCGGACGAAGGTCCTGCAGCGCTTGAACTCCTCTGCACTTATGTTGAACGTTTCGGCCACTGTGGCCACGAACTCTTCCTCCTGATC
>JAEZAU010000069.1 GCA_023430325.1 Bacteroidota bacterium
ATGAGCTTTTTCCCCAACGGCGTGGGCTGATCAGGATGGTGTTGACCCCAGCGATCATGTTCCCCTTGAGCCGCTGCAGGTCTTCGGTGCGATCGGTGAAGCGCACGGTGTTCACCGTATTCCCGAAATCGAAAGGCGAGGTGGAACGTTCCATCTTGTACCAAAAGGTATTATACCATTCGGTACAAATGTATTATACCTATTGGTATTATACCAAGTGGTATAATTTGCTTGGCTGATCGATGCTCGTTGCTGCATTCTCCGTGGTGCGCAACGGCCAGATCGTGATCGGCAACGCCATGAAGGTTACGCTGAGCTGCGATCACCGCGTGGTGGATGGCGCCACCGGATCGGAATTCCTGCAGACCTTCAAGAGCTACATGGAGGAGCCGGCGCTAATGCTTGGGGCGGGGGCGATCTGAGGGGGCGAATTAGTCCCTCACCATCACATACTTATATCGGCTATCCAGTTGGCTGGCATCGATCGTATCCAGCAGCGCTTGCGTGATGCGGATCGGGTAAAGGCTGATATTGACCGGATCGAGCATCATCTTCGCCCACTGCTCTTCGGTCAAACGATCAGGCCGCTGGGACATGGTCACTTGCAAGGTGAGAGCATTTGGTGGCTCGCGCTCCGGCCTTGACTGCTCCTGCGCAAGGGTGGCCATGGGCAAGAGGAACAAGATGTAGAGCAACTGGCGCATGGCTATTCGTGTTGAATGATCACACGGGTGGTGGCGTTCTGACCACCCCAGCTCAAGCGGCAATGGTACATACCTGGCGCCTGACCCAGCAGATCGAACTGATGGATGGTGGTCCATTGGGGAAGACGCTTACGGTAGATAATGCGGCCCGTAGCATCAACCACCTCCACTGAACCTTCTATAGATCGGGAAGGATAGCTGAGGGTGAAACTCGCATTGGAGGGATTTGGGTATGCAGTCACATAGATCTGAAGGTCCTGATTCGGAACGCTTACGTTAATACCCAAACTATCACAGATGCTGCCATCGATCGGACCCAAGTGGTAGTTGGGGTGGTTTGGAAGGGAATTCATGAAGTAGCGCGGCAATTCAATGCCATGCTGCTGAATGTTGCAAGCCAGACCGGACTGATCAGGATCATGGATCACATGAAGATGAGATGTACTATTACCTGTACCGATATAGATCTTGCCATCTGGAGCTATCTGCGCTATATCGAACATGGTAGCGAAAGGAGGCGATGGTGAGTAAAATCCATCCCATTCTGCGATATGGATCATGGATGATGGAACATCTGAAGCCTCCATATCGAATTGATGCACATTCAACACCGAAGTCAAATACAAGAACCTACTGTTCGGTGAGAATGCTACACCTCCCATCGCTTCTGGATCTGAGATATTGATGTGCGTTGCGTTGGAGAAAAGTCCCGTGCAACGATCAAGATCAAAGATCTCCAGATCGAATGCCCAGTAATAGGCCAACTTGTTACCATCAGGGGAAATGCAGGCTTGCCCGTTATCGGGAGCACGAACAATGCCAATGGATTGTAACCCATCAACGGCAACGCCTTCCGGAGTTACAAGAAGCCGATAAAAGCTGTTCGAATCCACTTTATGGCAGAACACCCACCAGTCCCGCCCATTGGCATGCCTCACCGCAGTTATCCGGCCCGTATTCAGTTGATCATCGATCAATATTTCATTCTTGCTCACCACTGCGCCTATGCCGTCCCCTAGGCTCATATCGATCGTGGTCAGGTAGAGATACTGTGCATAGGGCCCGGTTGGTTCATCAATTGTACCATGGATCAGGTAGAATATATTCTGGGATGCAGGTTTTGGCAGGATCATGCACGCTTGTGAAAGGTGTAAGCCCTCTAGAAATTGTGAGGTGTACCAACTCGGATTGAGTCCAGTACCATTGAACATTGTATCACCGAATGCATTGGCGACATAAGCACCATTCGTACTGAAGAGCAAATAACCGCTCTCATCGGTAATGTTTGCGTTCGTTCGCTTAAAGTCGATCGTCCGTTCGGCGGTGGTAATAATGAGTTCTCCGATACTGAAATTCAGATCAACACCTCCCCAAGGAGGAGGCGATTGGTCTTCAAAACCCCCGAGCCATAAATTATTCTGACCAGATTGAGCGCGTGTTTGTTCAAAGATGAACAAGCACATCGGCATCAATAAGAGCCACCGATAATCCAGCCAATTCAATAAGGACATTTTCACCGTACGATAGTCACCTTGCCAACGCCAATTTCCTGATCCGACACGACGACTTTGTAATGGTATATGCCCGGTGCCAACCCAACGGTGCTGAACGGATGGTGTTGCAAGCCTCCTGGAACAGTACGTCTGAATACTTCTGCTCCAGTAATGTCGTAAATCACGAAGGTTCCAGATAATTCCTGCATGATGCTAATAACCAATACCGCTTCGTCTATCGCGGGATTCGGGATCACATTCACAGTATTCGGCGTGGCTTCATTGAATCGCTTCACCACAATACCGTGCTGGATGCAGATCTCTACATCGTCGAACTCCACCTCATCATTGATCAATGAATACATTGAGCGTGCTTTGAAGACCACATTGCCGCCAAGCGCAGGGCATTGTTCTGCAACCGTCAGGAGATCCACCTCTTGCTCTGGCGTGAACTCATCAATATCCTTTGCGATGGTGCTCAGGAAGATGTCATTGACCAGCCGCTCGTTTTCCTCCATCAATCCTGTATTAGATAAGCTAGCATTGTAATTCTTGAGATCGTCAGATCCTAAAGCCCTGCTGTTAGTGATGGTCTGTAGGATACCAGAGTTGATCTCAGTTAATTCAGTTACAGCCGACATATAGCCCATCAGATCGGCCAACAGAGTCCACTGATCCTGTATCGTAAGACTAACCGTATCAGCCAATGCTTCCTGCACCTGCTCGATAAGTATCAAATTTCCCTCGATCAGATCCATATTAAGATCGATCGTATTGATGTACATGGAGTCCAAACCATGAATGCTCGAAGCATCGGCATCAAGGATCCGCAACTGTGCCTTAACCGTGGAATGGACTTCATTGAAGAAATCGTCAAGAATCAACAGGGAATCGCGCAAATTGGGATACTGATACAGCTTATAATATAGTTCGCGCCCCATGATCCACTTGGACTCTTCAGTGTACGGATCATTTTCAAGGCTGTCAGTAGCTATACGCTCATCCAGATCGGAAACAAGCCCCATACTGCGAACGTCAAATTGACTACAGTAGTTCTCAATGTCGCTTTCGCAGATATAATTCTGGCCGTTTAAATCTTGAAGGAACCAATTGTTTGGCCACTCCGATGGAGGTTGTGTGTTACCTCCAGCAATCCATGTTGGATTGAAGTAAAAAAGGGAAGTTCCATGCATTGGCAGCATCCTCGTACCAGGCACCATAACCCCCGGGAGCTGGTGCTTGATACCAAAGATTGCTGCGTAAGATCTGCCCAGGAGGTGGTTGCTGACCAATGATGGCATTAGGATCGAGGTGCAGACCCCACATATGGTATCGGAGTTTGTTTCCACGCACTATAGTACCATATGCAGGTCCTTGGCTGAAGATGATGCCATTAGCAGTTTTATCAACATCATTGCAGGAGAACAACGGGTCGGAGCCCATTACGTTCCGGATGGCCGCTTGTGATGGATTAGGGAACGTGTTATCAGTGCTCAACACATAGTTGCAGCTGACTTCGGTCAACCGGCAACCACGTAAACCGATACCATAATTGTTAAATGAGTTGTTCACCATGTACGCTTCATTCTCTGCAATGAGGTACTCATCGCAGGAATTGATATTGATGCCGAACCTGGAAGAGCTCAAGGGCAGGAATTGGATCTGGTTCCGCAGGATCTTGGTATCAGGGTTCGAAATGTTTACTTCGCCGGAATAGATGGCGCTGTAACCTTTGGAAACCCCACCGATGTTGCCATGCCTGATATGGTTATCATAGACATGCAGTTGCGCCGCCCCGTGGTTCATCCTCAGATCGATCCCATTATATAAAGTGAGCACGCGGTTATTGAAGATATTCACCTTCCGCGATATGCTGCGGTCTATACGATAGGCTGTGCCAGCATTATACATATTGTTGTCTGACGACCTCACGTTCATGTACTCAGTATAGATACCCCAGCGGCAATTCTGGAACGAGTATCCTGCATTGGACCCGAAGTCGGTCTGCCGTAAAATGTAACTGCCGAGATCTCCTCTGCAATAGACACCGGAACCATTTGCGACATACGCATATGTGGAGATCGGCTGTATACTGTAGATCACTAACGACGACAGTGTAACATTGGATTGATATGCCATGATGCCATTGCTCAGATCATGGATCCAATTGAGGCCTGCTGTCAAGGCAAGGTTCGTATTGTTGACATGGAATGCCGTAAAGCCTTTTGTACCGACCAAAGTAGTTTGGCCTGGATAGGGCTGCGGCATGGGTGATACACTGTGAAAATTACAATTGATGATGTTGGTGGCAACGTTATTCACAGGCGTGTTTCCAACAGGTATATTGAACGCTACGCGGTTGTTCTTGAACTCGACCCGATCCAGTGAGATAGTTGTCTGGTTACGGGCTATGATGGCATTCTCCGCCTCGAAAATGTAAGAATTCAACCCTCTCAAACGACAGGTGGGTGTCACCTCGATGGTTTTCCACATGATACCATTACAGGAAGAGATCTCGCTATTGATTATGTAGAACGTGGATCCATTGATCACCGTGATCTCGGCACCAGGGGACATCTTGACCGTTGCTGCCGAGAACGTGAAGGTTTGGTCAATGAAGAACTGGCCTGTGATGGAAACCGTTCCTGAGATCACTGACGGCAACGAACTGCTCAGCGTTCCGTTGGTGATATTCAAGACAGCTGGGCAGCAGCTTACTTGAGGAACCTCGAAAGTCTCTTCATGGCTGCAACCGAGGTCAGTGTCGGTTATGGTCACTGTATAGCTGCCAGCAGCCAAACCTGAAATGTCTTCCGTGGTTGCACCGTTGCTCCATGAGTAGGTGTAGTTGCCGGAGCCGCCATTGACAGTGAGGTTAATTGATCCTGAGTTTTGATTATCACAGGTAGGTTCGATCGATTCTGTCACTTCTATGACAGGAACGATTTTAACATCATCTACAAGGACAAAACCTCCCAAATTATTGTCATATCCGCTATAATCTTCAATTATGATCGCCATATAAAGGCCATCTAACGGTTCAGTATAGGTAAAAGTCAATTGATAATTAGTCCAAGTAGCCGTAAGTGTTGTGAGTGTCGGAAGAATCTGGTCCGCCGTAAAGGGAGTGCCAAAGCATGTCATGGGCGATCCATTAATCAGCGTAACACCCATTGATTGAGTACAAGGCTGTTGCGAAAATGTCCGAAATCCTAGGTATGGCGTAGCTTGTTCTTGCCCAAAAGTCAAGACTTTATGTTTTGTTCTCTTCCAAAGGCTCGCAAAGTTCGAACAATAACCCTTCAACATTACCATTTGGCGGACTTGCGCTTGGAGGTGCACCAGCTATCATTATGTAATGTTCATTCGGTAATCCAGAATATGATGGAGGAAGTGGATATCCTCCCAGATATGCTCCAAAGAACGAAACCCACTCCACACCATTATAGTAAGCATGGTCAGGTGTATTCTGGCCACTATAGAACCAATCCGAGTATGGCAGTGTAGGAAGTCCGCTCAACTGCTCGAAATCTCCTAATAAGATCAGATCACATGGATTTGGACATGTTCCGCCACCTCCCATCATGTTTGAACCAGGCGGTATAAACGGTCGAATACCGCTTTCCGCATCAATCTGCGCGTACAATGAGACGCTTACAAAAAAGGAGCAAACTACTAGGTGGAGAGAACGAGCGGACATGGCACAATGTTTTAAGGACGTTCAACTACTGTTTCTCACCCAATAGGCATGTCCTATCCGCACACTGTCCCGAGCCCTTCTGAGCCTATAACTCCATACCCACGACACAGAGGTAATAAAAATGTTTTATGAATCCAAATCACTCACCCCAAAGCCTGCATATCGCAAAGCCTGATAAACTCTCCCGCTTTGTAAGTTCGCATGAGTACTGCGTTAAGACCTCTGCCTCGAGCCCCTGCGCCATTCAAATCAACAAACGATCTGCGTGAGCGATAGGAGCGGCAGCCCGGACCGACGAAGGAGGGAGGACTACAGCGGATAGCGCGACGGCGTGCTTTTGACGCCGGCACGCCCCCTCACCCCAGCCCCTCTCCCAGGGAGAGGGTGGCTTACCGCAACTGCGTCAACCGCTCAGCATCCAGTCTTGCGAGTATGCCCAGCAGGATGGTGAAGGAGATCATGGAGCTGCCGCCGTAGCTGAAGAAGGGGAGGGGAATACCGATCACGGGCGCGAGGCCGATCGTCATGCCTACGTTGATGATCAGGTGCAGGAAGAAGATGCTGGCCACGCAGTAGGCATAAATGCGCGTAAAATTGCTTCGTTGCCGGTCGCTGATCTGGATGATGCGCAGGATGAGCACCGTGAAGATGATCACGATGAACGTGGTGCCGAGAAAGCCCCATTCTTCACCCACGGTGCAGAAGATGAAATCGGTGCTTTGCATGGGCACGTACTTGTATTTGGTGAGCGTGCCCTGCAGATAGCCTTTGCCGGCGAAGCCCCCGGAGCCGATCGCGGTCTGGCTTTGCTTCACGTTGTAGCCGTAACCCTGTGGATCCTCTTCGAGGCCGAGCATGATGCGGATGCGGATCTGCTGGTGTGGCGCCATCTGCTCCACGATGCGATCCACGCTGCTTATGAAGACCACCGAGCCGAGCACACCGAAGAGGATGAGGCCATAGAGACGTTTGCGATATCGTTTCAGGACGAAGTTGCTGATGACGAAGAAGCCGAAAATGCCGGCAATGGTGAGGAGCACCATGAGGAACTGGTGGCCACCGACGATCTTTTCGGTGAAGGGAATGGTGAAGGTGGATTCCTTCAGGATGAGCGAGAGGATGGAGAGCACGGCTGCCATGATCGCCAGCAGCAGCACGTTGCCCGAGAGGCCTTCGCGGTATAGCACGAGGATGAACGCGCCTGAAACGAGCGATGTGCCGGTATCGGGTTGCAGCATGATGAGCGCGACGGGTGCAAGGATGATGATGGCGCTGATCACGCGCGATCGCATATCCACCAGCGCTTTGAGCCCGCTGAGGTAGCGGCTGAGCGCAAGTGCCGTGGCGAACTTGGCGAACTCCGCAGGCTGAATGCCGAATGCGCCCACACCGAACCACGCCTTTGCACCGTTCACTTCCTTACCGAAGATGAGCACACCTACGAGCAGCAGCAGCACGACTCCGTATACGGCATATGCCGATCCGCGGAACATCTCACCACGGATCAGCAGGATGCCGCTGCCGATCAAGAGGCTGATGCCCATCCACACGGCCTGTTTGCCGTATTCGCGGCTCTGGTCGAAGATGTTCGGGACGTCAGGATCGTATGCGGCGGAATAGATGTTGGCCCAGCCCATGAACATGAGGGCGAGGTACAGCAGCAGCAGCGGCTTGTCGAAATTGGTGGCCACGTTCTCCCGCCTGTTCATCTTCTTCTGCGTGGCTTCTTGATCGGTTTCACGTAGTCCTTCTCGGCAGCGATGAGATCGGCCTCCAGCATCTTCTTTTCGAGATCGGGACGGCTGATGCTATCGGTAAGATATTCTTCGATCAACAGGCTGGCGATCGGTGCAGCCCACGTACCACCGAAACCGGAATTCTCCACGTACACGGCGATGGCGATCTTCGGATCTTCGATCGGTGCAAAGGCGATGAACACTGCGTGGTCCTTGCCGTGCGGATTCTCCGCTGTTCCTGTCTTCCCCGCAATGCTGATGCCTTTCACACGCGCCTGCCTCGCCGTGCCACCAGGTTCTTCCACCACGCGCCGCATACCTTCGTGTATATAGTCGTACCACTTCGGATCGACACCGGTGTGATGCTTTTCCAGATAGCGTACCTGCACACTGTCCGGATGACCGATCGCACGCACCACGTGCGGTTCGATGTACCAGCCTTTGTTGGCGAAGATGGCGGCGAGATTCGCCATTTGGAGCGGCGCTACAAGCACTTCGCCCTGGCCGATGCTCACCGAATAGATGGTGCTGAAGGCCCAGCGTTCCTTGCCATACTTGCGATCGTAGTAGGCGGGGCCGGGAAGGTTGCCTGATTTCACTGCGGGCAGATCGATGTCCGGCCGCTGGCCCATGCCGAAATGCTTCATGTATTCCTCCCACTGGCCAAGACCGATCGCTGCATCCTTGAAACGGCTCTTGTCCAGATCGCGCTCAACCATCCGTTTGAATACATGGTAGAAATACGGGTTGCACGAATACTGTATCGCATGGATGATATTTCCCGCATTGGGATGAGGATGACAGCCTACGAGCGCCTTGTTGCAGGCGAAGCCGGTGTTTGGCGTGATGGCATCGGTCTCCAGCGCGATCAGTGACTGCACGATCTTGAAGATGGATCCGGGCGGATATTGTGCCTGCAGGGCACGATCGAAAAGCGGCTTGATCGGATCGCGTTGGAGGATGCCGTAGTTGGTATTGCGCACGCGGCCCACCAGCAGTTCGGGATCGTACGTAGGGCTTGAAACGAGTGCGATGATCTCTCCGGTCTTTGGATCGATGGCGACGATGGAACCTTTCTTGTTCTTCATCAGCCGCTCGCCAAGCATCTGCACATCCAGATCGATACCTGTGAAGAGATCTTTTCCTTCCACCGCGAGAGTATCGAACTGCCCATCCTTGAAACGGCCTTTCACATTGTTATGTACATCCACCAGCATGTAGCTCACGCCGCGGCGGCCGCGTAATTGAGGTTCATAGTAGGATTCGAGCCCACCCACACCGATCACGTCACCGGCCCTGTAGTATGGATCCTTCTCCACCTTCTTTGCATCCACCTCACTGAGGTAACCGAGCAGGTGCGCGGCGGCATGCGGCGGATACGTGCGCAGCGTACGGCTCTGCCCGAAGAAGCCAGGATACTTGTGCAGATGAACACTAATTGCGGAGTACTGATCGGCGGGGATCTGTTTTTCCAGGATGCTCGGTTTGTGCTTCGAATAAGCGCGTGCTTCCTGGATCCGGCGCTTCAGATCGGTGGGGTCGATGGAGATGAGCTTCGCGAAGGCGACCGTATCGAACGGCTCCACCTCCTTGGGCACCACCATGAGATCGTACACCGGTGTGTTCGCCACGAGCAACTTTTCGTTCCGATCGTAGATCAATCCGCGCGAAGGATAGATCGTCACTTTGCGCTCGGCCATGTTCGCGGCCTCGGCCTTCCACTTGTCGTCCACGACCTGGATCCAGAAAAGGCGGATGATGAAGGCAAGTGAGACGAAGAGCACTCCGGCGATCAACACGTATTTCCGGCCTTCGTAATTGATCATGCCCGTGCACGCTCCGGTGCTGAAGTAAGGAATTGCGCGAGCAGACAGAGCACCAGCGTGAATGCGGCGCTAAGAACGGCGCGTGAAATGGTGACGAATCCCATCTCGAAACGGAAGATCTCAATGAAGAACAACCAGAGATGATGCACCAGGATCAATATTCCCGCGTATGTGATGAACCATGCAAAACCCATGCGTGGAACGGTTGGCCGCATGCCGTATTCGTAGCCTTCACGCGGTTGCACCAATCGCAGCACGAAGATCCGTGCGTACATCATCACAGTACAAGCGCTCATGTGGATGCCGGCCGTATCGCTGAACGTATCCATGATAAGTCCCGTTGCCGTGCCGATAATGAGTGCGAGCCATGCCGGTGTTTCGAACGGAAGCATCAATAAGAACAGAACGTACAAATAGGGGACTATGTATCCGTTCGCCACATCGAGATGATCGAGTACGATGACCTGCAGCAGCACAAGGAACACCAGCCGGAAGAGGTTGCCGAAGATGCTTGCGATCATGGCAGCTCGTGTGCTCGTTGAAGTGAATCGCGTTCGGTGCGGTGCAGGTCCTTTACCACATACACGAACGTGCTTTGTGTCATATCCTCAGTGAGCCCGATCGTGATGTCGTGATAGTTGCTGCCCGGTTGCTGGCTCACCTCTTGAACGATCCCGACAGTTACGCCTGCCGGAAAAATGCCGTCGCTTCCTCGGGTCTCAACGGTATCGCCCACCTGTATGCGCGCATGTTTCGCGATATCGACCACGGATGCGGTGAAAGGCCCATGATCGTCGGAATTCCATTTCAAAAGACCGAAATGTCCTGTGCGGCGCATCTGAACGCTGGTATTGAGATCGGGGCTGAGCACACTGATCACCGATGCATAATGCTTGCTCACCTGGCGTATCACGCCCACGAGACCATCGGGCCCGATAACACCCATGTCATCATGCAATCCATCGTCTGAACCTTTGTCCAATGTCAGGAAGTTGCGCGGCTTGTGCCAGGTACTGTTCACGACCTTCGCTGGCAGATAGGAGTACTCCTGAAGATGAATGGTGTCATTGATCTTCACATATAGAGCTTCCACAGGTGAGTACGACGACCTATGCCGATTGCGCCATTGCACGTTCTCTTCGGCGAGCCTTCTGTTGATCTCTTTCAGATTGGCATAATCGGTGATCTCTTTTCTCCAGTTGAAGATGGTGGCCGCCACTTCGTTGGAAGAACTGATTGCACGTGCGCGGTGGTGATGGCTGCCATTG
Source organism: Bacteroidota bacterium (assembly GCA_023430325.1). GTDB lineage: Bacteria > Bacteroidota > Bacteroidia > Flavobacteriales_F > PHOS-HE28 > PHOS-HE28. The sequence continues at coordinate 10,728 of JAEZAU010000069.1, forward strand.
GAAAGCATGAGCAGTGAAACCGCCATCAAACAAAGAAAGAGCAGCGTGTTCCTTGCGCGGTAGAGAAAGCGGAAAAGATCCCTCATGCGTTGCGGTAATATTCGCTGCGTGTGAAGGGACGGATGATCTTGCAGCGCTTGCGCCACTCCATCCACACCCGATGCCCGATCACTGCCAACATGCTTGGATCCTTTGCCGGATCATCGAGGGATCATTCCCTCATGAGGAACTGGAACCGATCGATGTTCTTGAGCGCAATGCCCGTACCGCGAGCCACCGCGCGCAGCGGATCTTCGCTCACATGCACGGGCAGCTTGGTCTTTATGCTGATGCGTTTGTCCAGTCCACGTAATAACGCGCCACCACCGGCCAGGTATATCCCGGTCTTGTAAATATCCGCACTGAGTTCCGGCGGTGTGCTCTCCAATGCGCTAAGGATCGCTTCTTCGATCTTGCTGATGCTCTTATCGAGCGCCTGCGCGATCTCCGTGTAAGTGACCGTGATCTCCTTTGGAATGCCGGTCATCAGGTCACGCCCGCGAACGGCGTAGTCGGGCGGGGGTTCTGCAAGATCGGTGGTGGCGGCACCCACTTCGATCTTGATCTGTTCCGCCGTGCGTTCTCCTACGAGGATGTTGTGCTGGCGGCGCATGTATTCCTCGATGTCCTGGGTGAATTCATCACCTGCCACACGGATGTTCTTGTCGCAAACGATACCGCCGAGCGCTATGACGGCGATCTCACTGGTACCTCCGCCGATGTCGATGATCATGTTGCCCATGGGTTCCTCCACATCGATCCCTATCCCGATCGCTGCGGCCATGGGTTCATGGATGAGGTAGACCTCCTTGGCGCCGGCATGTTCGCTGCTGTCCTTCACCGCACGTTTCTCCACTTCGGTGATGCCGCTGGGGATGCAGATCACCATGCGCAGGTTCGGCGTGAAGAGCTGCCGGCCAGGTTTGATCATGCGGATCATTCCCTTGATCATCTCTTCCGCTGCACGGAAGTCGGCGATCACACCATCGCGCAGCGGGCGTATGGTCTTGATGTTCTCATGGGTCTTGCCGTGCATCTGCTGTGCCTGCCTGCCCACGGCGATCACCTTGCCGCTCGCGCGGTCCATGGCAACGATGCTCGGCTCATCCACCACCACCTTGTCGTTGTGGATGATCAGCGTGTTGGCGGTGCCCAGATCGATCGCTATTTCCTGGGTGAAGAAGTTGAACCAGCCCATTCGTGCGTCCTGTTCAATGTTTGAAATGCCGGTGACCCGTGATGCACATGGCCATGCCGCGTGCGTTGCAATGAACGATACTGTCCTTATCGCGGATGCTTCCGCCTGGATGAACTACTGCGGTGATGCCTGCCCTGCCTGCTATTTCCACACAATCGGGGAACGGGAAGAAGGCATCGCTCGCCATCACCGCACCCTTCAGATCGAAGCCGAATCTACTGGCTTTCGCAATTGCTTGATCCAGCGCATCCACACGGCTGGTCTGGCCGGTGCCGCTCGCAAGGAGTTGATCGTTCTTTGCCAGAACGATCGCGTTGCTCTTGGTGTGTTTCACCAGGATGTTCGCGAACAGAAGGTCCTTCATCTCCTGATCGGAAGGCTTTCGATCTGTCACCGCCTGCATGTGGGACATGTTGGCGACCACATCATCCTTGGTCTGCACCAGAACGCCGTTCAACGCCGATCGCACATCGGCCACTTGCGTAGCCGAAGAATTCTTCGATCGCTGGAGGATGATCCGGTTCTTTTTCTTCCGCAGGATCTCCAGTGCATCCACATCAAATCCAGGTGCTACGATGATCTCAAAGAAGATGGTATCGATCGCTTCCGCTGTGGTCCTGTCGATCGACGATGTGGTGATCAGCACGCCGCCGAATGCGCTCACAGGATCGGCGGCCAGCGCTGCATCCCATGCGTCCTTCAAGGTGCTGCGGACCGCAGCACCACAGGCATTGTTGTGTTTCAGGATCGCGAAAGGCACGCCAGGCAACGAGGAAAGATCATCGATCAACCGAAGCGCCGCATCCAGATCCAGCAGGTTATTGTAGCTGAGCTCCTTGCCGTTCAGTTGATGAAAAAGGTCATTCAGATCACCGTGAAAGCTTCCCTTCTGGTGGGGATTCTCGCCGTATCGAAGCACATGTTTCGGACCGATGCTCAGCCTTAACTCAGCTTCATCTCCCGCGAACCAGCGATGGATCGCAGTATCGTAATGGCTGCTTACGGCAAAAGCCGCCGCGGCAAGTCTCTTTCTCTCAGCTAGCGAAGTGGAACCTTCGTCATCCTTGAGGATCCGAAGCAGATCCTTGTATTGATCGCGCGACGGAACGATGACCACATCGGCATGGTTCTTTGCCGCTGCGCGGATCAGGCTGATGCCTCCGATATCGATCTTCTCAATGATGGAGCTCTCCGGTCCGCCCGCAGCAACAGTGGCTTCGAAAGGATAAAGGTCCACGATCACCAGATCGATCGGGGGAATGTGGTATTCCTCCAATTGGGCTACATCACTTTCCAGGTCACGACGTCCGAGGATGCCGCCGAACACTTTCGGATGCAACGTTTTCACCCGGCCGCCGAGAATGCTCGGGTAGGTGGTGAGCTCTTCCACGGGAGTCACCTTCACGCCCAGTTGTTCAATGAATTCCTGGGTTCCGCCGGTGGAATAGATGTGGACGCCGAGCCGATCGAGTTCCTTCACGATGGGTGCAAGCCCGTCCTTATGGAACACGGAGATGAGCGCGCTCTTGATCCTCTTTTGCCCGTTCAATGCGTTTCCGCGCCAATGCTGACGCGCTTTTCCGGCGCAAGTTTACGGAGCGGGACCGGTGATCCGGGAGTGAAGTCAACCTCGTTACGCAAAGGTTACCAACATTCTTTCCCACGAAAGGGTCAGAACCGCAACCCGATACCGATCTGCACGTTCACGGTCCGCGTTCCTGAATTCAAGGTACCGAAGTCCACTGCACCATCGTCTGAGACAGTGATGGTGGATGGATCCACATACTGAACCGGACCACCATTCAAACGCTCTGCGCGCAATTCGAAATAGACCATCTTTCCGGGTGTGACCTGGATGCCTGCCGCCCAGCCATGGCTCCAGACGAACTCATTCATGTTGCGCTGTTCCATGTAAGGTTCATCCATGCCTTCCACCTTTATCTGCGTCTTCGTTGTGAACTGCCTTGCTCCCAGGAGACCTTCAATGTATGGAGATACCTTACCGTTGAACGGTCTCAAGCGCAAGGTGCCATGGTAGCCGTAGATGTCGCTATGTATGCGCAGATCGCCGGTCGTGGCCTCAAGGTTCTCATCCACGATGGGTACTTCCTGTGTTTCTCCACCCATGCGCCCCCAGCCGAAGTCGAAGCCCCAATCGAATGGCAGCAGGCCCATGGGTACGGTGATGTTGCCGGCAAGTCCATAGATCTCGCGGCCATAGGTGTCACGGAACTCACCGATCGGAACACCTATTTCCAAGCCTCCTCCAATGGTCACAGGTCGGCGTTCAAGAAGTTGGCCCTTCAGTTGAATGGCGGCAAACGCGATCAGCAGGGTGAGGATCGTTCTCATCTTGAAGACATTGTAACGCACCTTGTCAAAGTATATGCCGGTCTTTGGAAGGCTACATTTGGCGCGGTAAACAGCACTTCACCAGTGGAACTGGATCCTTCCTGGGCAAATGCCGGACTTTGGGGTTTGTTGCTGGCATCGTTCCTGGCGGCCACTGTGCTTCCGTTCAGTTCCGAGCTGATCCTGGCCGCCATGGCCGCAGGACCGTGGAGCACCGCGAGCTTGTTGCTGGTGGCAAGCGCCGGTAATTGGGCAGGCGGCATGACATGTTATGGCCTCGGAAGAATGGGTGACCTGGGCCGGATCATGCACTGGCTGCGTTCAGATCCGCAAACGATAGACCGCGCGATGGGTTGGATGAAAGGCTACGGCAGCTGGGCGGCGTTGCTGACCTGGATCCCGATCATCGGTGATCCCATTGCGATCGCTCTGGGTCTGGGAAAGGCGCCGCTTCTGCCGGTCTCGATCCTGATGCTACTGGGAAAAGCTGCACGTTATGCGGTCATCCTTTCGATCCTGCGTTGATCAAGGAAGTTGCTCAGACCTGATCTGGGTCGGAACGGTGCCACCCACAGTGGTGAGGATGACATCGCGATCGTTCGCCGAGCCGGTATATTTCACCACTCCGTCCATGTTCACGTCCGCAGCGAGATAACCTGTAACGGTGTTCGTTGGCAGGGTTCCTCCTATGGCGTTGAGGATAAGGTCGCGATCATTGTCCACCCCGGAGTACTTCACGTCGCTGTCCGCGATGACATTACCTGGCCAGAGCCGCATTGTAGTTGAGCCTTTGCGTGCATCGGTGCCATAAGTTCCCGTAGCGTTCGTACGCAGATCGATGGATGCAGGGTTCGTACCAAGTGCCACGCTCGAAGCTGTCATGCAACCCAGGTGATTGCGATGTCTTACGGCTACCCGGTAATTCCCGGAATAAGCGCAGAAATTGATGCTCGATCCACCCGAGGGAGAGGTCACCGTGCCGTTGCGCCTCAACAACCCGGCACGTCGATCTACAACGGTGGAAGGTGAATTGGGGTCACGCAGTTCGATCACTACCCAATCCACTACAGCGGTACTCCCGGTCGCATTCAAGATGGCCGATGTTGTGGTGGTAGGTCCTGTGACCGCGAGGCCGGTCGCGGTATACGGTTCTGTCAATGGAACAAGGCCTGCAGCACGCAGGCCATCGTTCATCGATCCGGTGCTGCTGTTGTACGGCCCATCCAACCAAAGACTCACGGCAAGCTCAACTCCCGGTGAACATGGAGAACCGAGCGTAGTGAACGGATGACTTTCGGAATAGAGGGAGGCGCCTCCAGAGCAGTTCGCGCGAACGCGGAACTCATGGTCGGTGGCCATGCTCAGTCCGTTCAACGTGGTCGAAATGCCAGCGATGCCGTTCACATTCGACCAGCTTCCCGCGCCCACCTGGCGCCATTGCACATCATAACTGGTGGCACCTTGCATGGCATTCCATGTGAGTTGTGCGCTCTCGCTGGTGATGGCAGTTGCTCCGGTGCCGAACGGGATACCACAGCCCGGCGAACCGGAAACGGAGACGTTCAGCAGGTAGCATAACGTGGTGCTCATGGCACCATTCCATCCGTAGATATGCACATAGTAAATGCCTGCTGCCGCGTTGGTGTAATTGATCTCCTCGGCAGTGGTGTTCGCATTCTGAGAGATGGCCACCTGTGTTCCGCCCGAATTCAACAGGCGCATGTCATAATCACCCGCAAGGTTGTTCAGGGAAACGCTGATGTTGGTCACCTGGTCGGTGGTGAACCGGAAATAGTCGGCATCGGAGGTCGTTCCGATCAAGGCATTGATGGTGGCCGGGAGGGAGATGATCGTTGCTGCGCCGGTACTGTTGTTGCTTTCATACTGATCGGTGCAGGGTATGGGTGTGGTAAAGCTTGCGGCGGTGGAATATGCCGACATGCTGCCACCGCAATTCGATCGCATGCGATAGTCGTACGAGGTGCCCTGCGTGAGACCGTTCAAGGTATGCGAAGTGCCGGTAAGCCCGGTCACCGTGGTCCATGTACTGTTGGAAGAAAGTTTCCATTGGAGTTCATAACTGCTGGCGCCGATATTGCTCCACGTGATGGTGGCTGAAGTGGGTTGCACAGAGACGGCGACAAGTGGAAAATCGCAACTGCTTCCGCACATCAACAAGCAACTTGCTGCATTCACACTGTTCACGATAACGGCGGTAGGTTGAGGCCCGAAACCATTGGCGAATTTGATGGTGCTGCCGGTGAGATGGCAGTAGCTCATGATGGTACCACCAACGGATGATGAGGGGAGAGGCCCTTGTGGGCAACTGCCCTCGGAGTAGCCTTCGGATTGACCACAGCCATCGATCGCTGTGTTGTTGCCGTTCCAGGCACAGGCATGGGTATGCTTCGATCCGAGGTTATGGCCTGCCTCATGCGTTATCACCTCTACGGTCCAACTGTACGTAGGTACGTTCGAATAGGTGGAATTGATACCGCTATAGGCCATCCGGTAATAGGAACTGGAACATAGTGTTGCCAGCCAGGCTATGCCGCCGAGATTGCTGCTCAGGTCCAGAAGCATGGCCAGATCGCCATTGAAGCTGGTGCGCAGATCACCGAACTGATCGAGCCTGCCCGAGCTGGTGCTCGCATTGTATGGGCTGGAGGTGCTCCACACGTAGATCTCAGAGAGCAGCACGTCGATGCCATCATTATCATAGAGCGTAGCGGTCTGGTTGAAGATGCCGGTGATGTAGTTGGTGACCTCTGCAACACTGCCCTTGTTCTGGTAGATGGAATAGGCGGTTTCCCAGTAGAACCGCACACAACGCACGGTTCTCTCACCGGTGCTTTCCAATTCTTCAGGCCTGTAGGGATCGCCTTCCGCTGTGCCGCATACAAAGTTGTTGGCGCCGCGCAGATCATTCTCGTGGTAAAGAACATGAAGGTACTCCGGTGCCTTATCGAAGCGGCCGATCACTCTTTCGCCGGTGGCATCACTGATCACCGCCATGAAGCCGGTCTTGAAAATGCTCACCGATACCAGTGAGCCTGCATCACCTGCAATGATCCCGCGATAATGAAGGCCCTGTTCCAGCACCACTGGTCTTTCACCATTGGATTCTGTTACCCGGAGGTCATCGCTCAGGATGGTCGATCTCTCCAGTTCCAGTTGAAGTACACCATTGCCAGATGGAATGGACAGCAGCAGATGTTCAGGTGAAGATGCGATCAATGCCAGAGCTGCATTCCGATCGAACTTCAGGACATCGGCCCTGGTACATGCTTCAGACCATAGGTCATTGAACTCCTTGTTCCGGGGCATCAGCTGGAACAGTTCCGTAGGAAGAAAACGTGTGCCAGCGGCCTTTGTATCGGCGATCCGCTGGGCAACACGGCCTTGGCCATGGAACAGGATCGGAAACAGCGCAATGAACGCGAACGTGAACAGGGATCTCATGTGGAGCAGGCGGGAACGGTGATGCAATTTACTGAACCTCAATGGATCATCACAGCGGTTGATGGTCGTTTTTCGACCAGTGCAAGTGCATTGCCGATATAGACTGAAAAGCCCCCTACTTGCGTAGAGGGCTTTTCTGCACGCCTGAGCAGGTGGGCTGCGATGTACCGGCTCAGTAAATGGTGTTCTGCGGATCCCAGTTCGCCCAGCCGGCCGTCCAGTCAATGGTGCCGAACGCTCCACGGAATTGAACGTTCTCGAAGAAAGGATCGGCGAGCGGTCCTGAGAACTCAGCGCCGGCGAGCAGCGGCGATCCCGGGTTCGGGCGCATATCCGGTGCTGTCATGTTGTATGGGTTGGCGATCTGCAGATCGGAATTGTTCGCGTAGATCATGTTGTTCCAACCGGAAGTGTTGTACCAGTTCAATGCAGCGGCTTGGTCCCAATTCTGGCCGTTGGGTACGTTCACCGAAGTGGCCATGCCTGCGAGCACATTGTTGCGGAACATCAGCTCACCGGCCTCTGCACCGGCCTGCGTTCCATTGCCATCGATGTAAAGCCCCGTTGGATATCCAGCGAAAACACTGTTGAAGACGCGGGTGCGTGCATTACGGCGTAGATGAAGTGCACGCGCATATTGTTCACTGATGTTCGTGCTTGCCGTCTGTTTCGGGCCGAAGATGCTTACGTTGCTCCATGTGCCCTGGCTGTAAGGTGTCACGGCATTTCCAGCAGCATCGTTGTCACACTCGAAACCGTTGCTGGAACTCTGGTCGGCGATCATCGGATCGCGGAGCGATACGGCGAATTGTACTTTTCCCTGCCAGCCGAAGTCCTGGTCAAGATCGTCATCCCAGCCACGGAAGGCGATCAGGCGTTTTGCATTTACCGTTCCCCCGAACCACTCGTAGCTGTCATCGCCGGAGTAGCTTACCTGTATGTTCTCGATCGTTGTACCGCGACCGACCGCTCCGAGCGTCAATCCGTTGATCTCCTGGTTGGGTTGGAAAGGGATACCGCAAAATTCGATGCGTACATATTTCAGAACGCCACTGTTGTCTTCCGGATCGGTGCCGCCATATTGTGCATCAACGCCTCCTTCCACAATAGGATCGCTCGGCTGGTTATGGGGAGCACGTCCGCAGATGATGATGCCGCCCCAGTCGCCATAGTCGCGGCTTCCCGCCGGTTGGTTACTGGTGAAGACGATCGGTTGGGCGGCTGTGCCTTCGGCCATGATCTTCCCGCCGCGCTTGATTATCAATGTGCCTTTGGATGGTTTGTCGCCTTTGATGATCGTGCCGGGTTCGATCGTGAGCGTTGCGCCATCTTCCACATAAATGAAACCGTTCAGGACATATTTATTGCTGCTGGTCCACGTAGTATTGGTGGTTATGTTGGCGGTAACCTGCACCACATTGCTGCCTGGCGGGTTCACCGGTGCGTATTCGCAGCAGCAATCCTTGTCCGCATCCGGATCGTAATTGGTGGCTGTGGGATCGGTGCATCCTTCCTTCTTCTTGCACGCTGGTAATGCCACGGCGATCGCTGACATCATCAGCAGGATCATTGCGTGGTTCTTGAACAGGTTCATCGTGTGTCTTTATTTCTGCTGCAAAAGGACCCATATCATATTAGGTGATATTCAAGTGGATCTTATGCGATCATGAACCTGTGTTATCATTCTGTTAAGCGAAGAACCCCGCGATCGCGGGGCTTTCAGCATTGTACCGGAGCGGTACGTTCAAAATCGCATTCCAATGCCCGCCGTGAAGTATGCGCCGCGGCGGAAGCTCATGATCTCCTCATCCCGCGCATCGATGGATCGATCTTCATTGCTGTCCTGGATCAGGAGCACACGCTGGTTGAGGATGTCCTGTGCGCTCAACTTCACTTCGAAATGTTCACCAAGCCCTTTCGAAAGTGTGAGATCGATCACGTTGCGAGGCATCTCATAGATGTCGGGCGTGCCGAAAGTGCCCACTGCGAATAGCCTGGGGCCGATCACATTGTAAAGGATGTTGTACTGGAGCTTTCGATCGGTATCCTGGTAATACAATCCTGCATTCACGATGTAGGGTGACTGGCCCATGAGCGGACGCTGCTGCGCTTGTCCTCTCGCCTCATCGCCCAGCACTACTTCCGTGACGATGTATGCGGCATTCAACATGACGCCCACATGGCTGAAATAACCTTCCTTGAAGATGGTACCGAGCTGTTTGCGCACTTCCATCTCTGCACCCACGCTGGTGGCCTGTTCCGCATTGCTGAAGGAAAAATTGCGTGTTCCGCCACTGCCCGCACCGGGCAGGAAGAACATTTCGATCGGGTTGGTGAAGCGTTTGTAGAACAGGCCGAAGCTGATCACTTCCGAAGAGCCCGGATAGAATTCATATCGGGTATCGAGGTTATGCACTGTCGCGATCTTCAAACTGTCATTGCCGCTGAGCACGTTGTTGAAACTGAAATCATAGAATGCGAATGGCGCCAGCTCGCGGAATTCGGGCCTGTTCACGGTTGATGCATAGGCCACCCGTACCTGCGACTTCTCCGTGATGGATCGTGATGCATTGATCGAAGGCAGGATGCTCAGTACGGGGTTGTCCACCAGTACACGCCGGCCACCGAACGTGGCGCTGCGCAATTGTTGTGTATTGTGTTCGGCCCGTACGCCCGCACTGATCGTGGCGTTGTTCGCGATGCTGATGGTGGATCCGATGTGAGCGGCCAGCAGCGTGTTGGAAGCCACATACCGATCGCTCGGATTGGTTCCCTCCTCAAGCTTGAAGCCCGTTGTACCGTTGATGTTCTCTGCGCTGAAGACCTGATCCAGCGGCAGGTAGAGGAGGCTTTGGTCCAGCATGGAATTATTGGCTGCACGGAAACTCATCCATCTTGCCTGAAAGGTGCGATCCTTCTGCTCGATGTAAACACCCGATCGGAGCTTCACCTTCACTACCTCACCGCTGAACTTATGCTCATGATCCAGCTTACCGGTCATCACCGTTTCATTCATGTCGCTGAAGAAGCGGCCGGCATCCAACATGGTGGCACCCGGTGGAAGGATCAGCCTGTAGGGTGCATCATTGTCCTCGCTCGATAGGGGGCGTACCGTACGCAAACGGCGAAGATCCGGTTCCTTGCTCCATGCGAGACCGTAGCCGGCCGTCCAATCGATCTTGCTCACATCGGACTTCAGTTCATGGCTGCCATGCAACTGGCCACTGTAGATCGTACGCTGCTGGTAGCGCATCGCATAATTCTTCACTTCGAACTGCTCCTCGAAATTGTAGCCGGTCCGAAGTGTGGTCTGATCGGTGCCTTGCTGCGTGAATAGGTTTCGGAATTCGAACTTGTGCCTGCCCACCAACAGGCTGAAGTTGCTGAGTGCGCTTACTCGCACTTGATGGATGTTCTCGTTATCGGTGTAATTGTAGATGCTGTCGCTGCGGCCGATCGCGGGATCGAAAACATTGTAGTTGTAGTTCTTAGCATCATAGCTCAGACGTGTGTTGCTGTAACTGATGCTGGTGATGTTGCCACCCTTCACCTTCCCATTCGCGCCACCAATGCGGCGGCCGATCATCAGGTTCAAGCGTTGATCGGGTGCGGCGGTGGAAGAAGAAACACCCCAGTTATTGGCCAGCGATCGCCCTGCGGACTGCAGCCTTTCGGGTGAAGCGAAATTGAGGTTGCCTGGAAAACCTCCGGGCAATTGACGCAGACCATCATCGAAACCGAATTTATCCGTGCTGCTTTGCTGGCTTTGGAAGAATTCATTAGAAGTGGTTCCGTTGCGATAGGAAGCGCTGTAGTCCACCCGGATACTGTTCTCGCTCGGAACGTTGACCGTGTACAATTTGATGACGCCACCGGCGAACTCACCCGGTAATTCGGGCGCTCCGGTCTTGTAGATCATCACCCGGTCCAGCGCACCACTCGGAAGAATATCGAAACTGAACGAACGGCGATCCGGTTCGAGACTCGGAGCCATCACATCGTTCAGCAATACTGTATTATATCGATCGGCAAGACCACGGATCATCACGAAGCGGTCGCCGACCATTGTCACACCAGGGATCCTTTTCACCACATCGCCGGCCGTGCGGTCCTGGCCCTTGCTGATCTGTTCCCGGCTCAGGCCGTTCACCACCTGCTCACTCAGGCGGGTCTCCATCATAACGGCGGACTCGGTCTCCGTACGGCGGCTCGTGACCACTTCCATGGTCTTCATTTCAATGGCGGACGACTGCAATTCCACATCCGTGCGTGTTGTCTCATTCGTATAGACCCTGATCGGTCTTTCCTCCGGCTCATAACCCACGAAACTTATCTGGATGAAGTGATCACCAGGATCCACATCGAAGCGGTACTTACCATCAAGGTCTGTGGTGGCGCCTATGGTAGTGCCTTTGATCACCACATTTACGAATGGCATTGGTTGCACCCTGCCTGCTTCAGTCGCAGTGATCGTGCCTACCATTGTACCCTTTTGCGCGAACGCCGCAAGGCCGAGAATGATCAGGTATAATGAGATCGTTATCCGGTACATCGCATCTGCTTCGATCTTGATGATCTGTCGCAGTGCAAAGGTTCCCTTGGGCTGTTACCCCCTTCTTGATCCGGTGTTAACGATCGGTTACGCTCCCGCCTCCTGCTTTACCTTTTTGTTAAGCTCCCGCTTCTCCAGGAACCACCACTTGGGTGCATCCTTCCTCTTCTGGTTCTGTTGCCACATCTCAACCAATCGATCCTGCAGCATGAAGGTGGCTTCATCGACGGTATCGGCAACGAAAACAAATTTCAACTCCTCCCGGCCGATCGTTCCGGCTGCGATCATCAGCTCGATCTGTTCGAGCATCGGCCGCCAGTATTCCTTGCCGTATAGAAGGATCGGGAAGTTCTTCACCTTGCCGGTCTGTATGAGCGTTACGGTCTCGAAAAGTTCGTCCATGGTACCAGCGCCACCGGGCATCACCACGAAACAGATGCTGTACTTCAGCAGCAGCACCTTGCGCACGTAGAACCGATCGAAGGTGAGGCTCACATCCAGATAAGGGTTCGCGTACTGCTCATGCGGTAGCACGATGTTGCAGCCCACGCTTTTCGCACCGATGTCGCGTGCTCCGCGGTTGGCGGCTTCCATGATACCCGGGCCACCGCCGGTCATGATCGTGAAACCTACTTGCCCCACGCGCCGGGCCAGTTCACGCGCTGCGATGTAGTACTCATGATCCTCCTGGAAGCGCGCACTCCCGAAGAACGTTACGCACGGACCGACGAAGTGCAAGCGCCGGAAGCCGTAGATGAATTCGCGCGCTATGCTGAGCGCACTGAAGAATTCGCGCGTGCGGGAGCGGGGACCGGCAAGGAAGGTGAGATCGATCTTCTTGTCCGATGCGATCTTCTTGGTCGGGGTGGCGTTCTTGCTCAAAACCGATATAGTGCCAATTCCTCCTTGAGCCGATCGAAACCTTTGTCGGCGGTCACGAGAGGAAGATTCATATGGATCGCAGTGGCTGCAATGAGGGCGTCGGGGAGTTTGATCGTATGTCGTTTTCGCAGCATGATGACAAGTTCCTTCACATGCTGGTTGATGTCAATGATCGTGACATCTGAGAGCAAACGTTCCACTTTTTTCAATTGATCAGCGGTGGCCTTTTTACTTCCGAGCAACTCCAGTTCAGAGACGAAGGAGATGAACACCTCCATTCCATCAAGAAGTGAGATCGCCTTGGATCGCCTTCGAGAAAGTATATCAAGGCGTTGGTGTCCGCTACAAGCCGATCACCACTCATCCCTCATCTGTCGAACTTCCTCCAAAGCCCATTCTGACATCCCTGGGATCGACCCGGCATGCTTTTTCGCATCCAGGATCTTCCGTGGTTTGCGCTTCGGTGTGGATCGTTTTACCTGACGCTGCTTGGGCTTTGTCACCTTGGCCAT
>JAEZAU010000083.1 GCA_023430325.1 Bacteroidota bacterium
AGGATAATCGGTTGGTGCCCCTGGGATTCAGCACCGGACACATTTCCTATGATACCACGAAGATCGCTGGCGTTCCTGCTTCGGACACCGATTTCAATCAGGATGAGGATGGAGTGGAAGGAAGCGGGACCGACATCGTTCATTACCACGTGCCGATGAACGGTTATACCGGCATGATCACGGTGCGGGCCAAGGTCTGGTACCAGGCGGCGCCACCCCGCTGGATGGAAGAGATGTTCTCGTACTCCACGCCGGAGATAGATCTTTTCGAGTCCATGTACGAAAATGCTGACGGTTCACCGGTACTCGTGAAGGAGGAGGAAGTGGTGGATCTGACGATCGGGATCGATGATGTGCGTGAGGCCGGTCTCAACATCCATCCCAACCCCATCGCAGATGGCATTCTACGGATCGATGGCATTAGTGAAAAGATCGATCGGATCAGTGTTTATGACATGCACGGAAAGCTCGTTGCCCTGCATCGTCCGCACGGTGATCGTCAATGGCGCTTGCAGCTTCCCGGTGGTGCGGCCACCTATCTGGTAGTTGTGGAAGCAGGAGAAATGCGGATCACTGAACGGATCGTCTCGTTGAGGTGAGATGTTCGTGGATCGCAATCTCGCCGATCATTATGAGTGAAGAAGGCGTGCTCCCAAGGGAACACGCCTTCAGTTGTATCGGTGGATACGTCCGCCGGAAGATCCTTTCTACTTGTATCGTTCAGGCCGGTCCGGCATATTAGATCTTCCTGAAAGGTCTTATGATGGCCATTCCTCCCTCATCGATCAGGCGTAGATAATATTGCCCGTGTGATAGTGTGGAGATATCCAACTCCATCCGCGTGCTACCATTGAGCGGTCTGTTCAAATAGGTCTTCCCATCAATGCCGATCACCTGGGCCGATGCGATCTTGCGTTTACCGAGATCGATCACAAGATGATCCGTCGCTGGTACAGGGAACAAGGTGATATCCTCAACATCCAACTCCTCTATCATTTGGCCGTTCAAGACCGTGATCGTGCCGAACTGCGTGGCCGAATGCCCATCCTGCGTGCAGTGGTAATTATAAGTTCCGGCGATGTTGAAAGTGTGCGAAAAGGTCCAATTTCCACTCTGGGCCTGACCTGAAGAAAAGCCTTCGGGGTTGGCAGGGAAAAGCGTGGTGCTGCCGTTCACGTTGTGCGTGCCCGATTGATTTTCCCATTCCACGATGTCGCCTACATTGATCGTCAATGTTTGCGGATCGTAGTATGGCAGTGTTGGACCGAGCGTGCTTCCACCAACAAGAACGGTATGCGTAACCTGGGCGGCAAGTGAGCCGCTTAAAAGGGCGGCGACAAGAATGAAGTGGCGCATTTTTGATGATAAGGTCCCGAAGATAGTGGGCGGACCGGTCGGACCGGAGTCAGCCATCAACGCTGGTGTTGGATCCTTGCATCGATATATCCGAGGATCTTTTCCATCAGGTGAAGACGATCCTTTCCGCGCACGTTATGGGCGTGGCCGGGATATTCAAAGAAGTCGACCTGCACGCCTTTGCCTATGCACTCCTGAATGAACGAAAAGGCATGTTGTGGCAACACGACATCATCCTGACCGCCCGTGATGATCAACAGATCTTCCTGCAACTTTTCGGCGAGCGGAGGAAGGGCCGTGGATACATATCCTTCCGGATTTTCCTGCGGTGTATCCATGTATCGTTCGGTGTACATCACTTCGTAAAGACCCCAATCCATCACCGGGCCGCCGGCCACACCGACCTTGAAAACTCCCGGGTTCCGTATGAGCATCGCCGTGGTCATGTGCCCGCCGTAGCTCCAGCCATGCACCGCGATCCGTTCTGGATCCACATATGGCAGCGACTTCAAATGATCGACGCCGTGCATCTGGTCCTTCACTTCCAATTCGCCCAAGCGGCGATGGATCACCTGTTCGAAGTTCCGTCCGCGGTATGCACTTCCGTGGCCATCCACTGTCCAGACAATGTAACCTCTTTCCGCCGCTTCATACATCCAGAGCGCGGCATTGGCAAGGCGCGAATTCGTGATCAGTTGAACGTGCGGGCCGTTGTATACATAGATCAGAACGGGATATTTCCGCTGCGGATCGAAGTTGCTGGGTTTGATCATCCGCGCTACCAGGCGATCGCCTTCCTCGCCTGCTATCGTCAGCAGTTCAGCTTTTCCGATCGCGTAGTTCGCCAAAGGGTCTTTCGCCTCGATCAGCGACTTCAACTTCTTCCCATTGTTGTTGATGATCTCGATCCGTCCCGGCACATCCAGGCTGCTCCACGCATCGATCACCAACGTTCCATCGGTGCTCACTTTTCCATGATGCGTACCAGGATCCTTGGTCATGCGTGTGGTCTTTCCGGAGTTCACATCAACGCGATACAAATGGGTCTCCGTAGCGCCGAGCGGATCGTTCTTATCGATCGGAAGAGTACCTGAAACAATGATGAAATTCCCGGCTGGATCCTTTGCCAGCACATCCTTCACCACCCAGGAGCCTTTTGTCAGTTGCCTTACCAGCCCCATCTTTAGATCGTACAAGTACACATGCGGCCAGCCGTCGCGCTGGCTTCTCCAGAGGTAGCGCGACTTGTTCCTGCCGGAAAGGAATTCGATGGGATGTTGTGGCTCCAGGTATTTATCGTCATGCTCCTCCAACAATGTAGCTGCGGCATTTCCGCTGTTAACATCATATCGCACCAACTTCAAATTCTCGGTCTTCCGATCGAGATGCACCACATGAATGAACTGGCCTGAAGGATCCCAGGCGATGTTGGTGAGGTATTGATCGACCGGCTCACCTGTCTTGAGGAAAACAGTGGAACCTGAATTGAGATCGAAGATGCCGATGGTGACGTGGTGGCTCTTCGCGCCGGCCATCGGGTAGCGGATCTGCTTGAAATTGCTCGGCCGGCTGGTGATATCCTCCAAAGCATACTGGCTCACCATGGATTCATCCATCCGGTAGAAGGCAAGCTTATTCCCGTCCGGGCTCCAGTACGTGCCCTTGTGGATGCCGTATTCATCACGATGCACGCTTCTTCCGTTCACGATCCCATTGCCGCCATCGCTCGTGATGCGAACCTCCTTCTGTGGCGGATGCAACATGATGTACAGGTCCTCTTCCACGGTGAAAGCAGCATTACCTGTCTTGTCGCTCACATCCACACGTTCGGCATTTGTGGGAAGTGAATAACGCGTATTCAGTTTACGGGAGTTGAGGTCATAAACATGGTACGAGCCTTTATGATCGAATGAAAATCTCATCTGGTCCAACCATGTGATGGAAGGAATATCCTTCAGCTTCACGCTGTCGGGAAGGGACGAATTCAGATCATCGACATTGATCAATGGAACGTCGGCACTCTTCCCTCCTGTGCCCTTCCATAGCTGTTTTTCCTTCACGTAACTGTAGGCCTGTGAGCCTTCGATCCATTGAAGACCTTGAAGTCTTTCCGGGGCAAGCTCGGTCCCGGCCTTGAGAACAGCGTCGCGCAACGTGAGCTGCTGCTGGCCATTAATTAATGGAATGAAGAGAAGAATGACGCAGAGCGAGAGTGTACGAAGCATGTTCTGTTCGTTATGCGGTATCGCGAAATTGGTGAGGAGTTATGTCAATGTGGATCGCTGAACTTCGGATCGGTCAGAAATCCTTCATCGGTCAAGGCCATCATGAAGGCTACAAGATCGGCACGCTCTTGTTGATCGAGATCCACCTCGCCCATGACCCATGGGAACATGTGCTCGTCCAAATTGGGGGAATCC
>JAEZAU010000137.1 GCA_023430325.1 Bacteroidota bacterium
TGGTAGAAGAACTTGATGTACGCACGATCGCGCTCAGCGACACCGTTGGTGTGGCCCGGCCCGAGGACATACGATCGATGTTCGAAGCCCTCATTCCTGCAAGACCAGACGTTCTGTTCGGTGCACACTTGCACACCACGGCCACCAACTGGAAACAGAAGACACAAGCAGCGTGGGAGGCAGGCTGCCGCCGTTTCGATGGCGCGATAAAAGGTTATGGTGGCTGCCCGATGGCCGAGGACGAACTCGTGGGAAATCTCCAGACGGAACTGTTCGTGCAGGATCTGGAAGAAAAAGGGATCAATACTGGGTTGGATCTCTCGTGGCTGGATCAGGCGGTGGGGGAGGCGGGCCGGGTGTTTCCGGTGTGATTCACGCCTTCTGCAGTTCCAGCACTGTGATCTCCGGCGGCATGCCTACACGTCCCGGAAAACCAATGAAACCAAAGCCACGGTTGATGTATAGTTGCTGATCACCTTCGGCATAATGACCCGCCCATTGCTTGTACACCCACTGCGCAGGACTGTAGGTGGTATTGCCAAGCCGAACGCCCAACTGCGCACCGTGCGTGTGTCCGCTCAAGGTGAGATCGATACCTGTGCCCCAGACCTGCGCCTCCCAATGCGTGGGATCGTGGCTCATCAAGATCCGGTAGGGCAGTTCTTCGGTCCCTGAGATCGTCTTTTGCAGGTCTCCGTATTGCTGGAAACGCACACCCCAATTCTGCACGCCGAGCAACCCGATCCGCTCGCCATCGATCTCGATCACATCGTGATCATCCAGCAAAAGCTTGAAGCCCATCAAGGCATGGGCCTTCTTCACGTTCGCCAGGTTCTCGCCCTTGGCCTGTGCGCTCTCCCATTTCGGATAATCGCCATAATCATGATTGCCAAGGATCGAATACTTGCCATATTTCGCCTTCAGGCCTTTGAGCAATTCAATGAAAGGTGCCGTTTCATCCGCATAGTCGTTCACCAGGTCACCGGTGAAGAGAATAAGGTCGGGCTTCTCGGCATTGATCAGATCGACGCCCTGTCTAACGATCGCAGTATCTCCACCATAGCTTCCAAGGTGAATGTCGCTGATATGCACGATGCGGAGACCTTCGAACGCTTGCGGCAGCCTACCGGACCGGATCGGAACACGTGCAACGTTGAAGTTGTTGCGACCCTTTGTTACTCCATAGAGCACCCCGGTGAATGGCACTGCGGCTACGATCAGTCCCAGCTGGCTAAGGAAGTTGGCGCGGCTAAGGGCAATTCCTTCGGCTTCCAAGGTGCCAGGCATCAATTTGGCATAGAGCCAGCGTCCTGCATGCAGCAGGTCATCGAGTCCATGGAAGATCACCATTACCAGTTTTGGCAGGAAGAACAGCAGGAACAACGCCACCAGCGAGAACACATAGCTATGGTCGCGCCGTTCGCGCAAGGCCTGCATATCCAGCATGGTGTACACCAGCAACCCGAGAATACCGATCGATATCGTCCAGTACAGGAACCGCACGATGCGTTTGAGGGTGATGGAGTGGTTGGCCAGCGCTGTGTTCACACCTTTGTAGGCGTACACGTCGATGAGCACCAGCAGTACGAGGAAAATGACGAAATTGCGGGCTGCGGTGGGGGACATTGGAGGGGTAAAGGTAGAAGTGGCTCAATGGGTTATGCTACCCAGCCTCCGTTAAGGAAACGTAAGAAGTAATAGACTTGAAGCCCTAACGTCAATGATAAGATGAAATATCTCGCGATAGCTGGCTTTGATGTTTGACTAAATGTCAGTAGAACAGTTATAAGGTAGACAGTAATTATAATATATGCAATGAACGTTTGAATATGCACATAAGATCCAAAAAAGAGGAAAAATATCAAAAAGGCTAAACCCAATAAGGTTATTCGACTTCTCTGAATATTAATGGGATCTAAGTAATGTAGCGCAACTAAGAAGTAAGGTGTCGCAAAAACGAAACGGTTAAGGCTGAATAGTTCGCCTCCTCTCATCATCAAAACAAAAGATGAGATTCCTCCAAGGTATAGCAATGAGAGCGTAAGCTCTTTGGGAAACAGAAGTTTGCCCTGTCCCTTGTAGATATTCCATGCAAGGAAAACACTAGCTGATGTCCCTACCAACAAAGCCACTGCATCCAACCTAACTGAAGGGGCTCCTCCCCATGATGTTAGAGGAAGAGTTGGCATTCGGAGATGATTTCCCCACCCTGCTTGGGCATGATAAAATCCGAACCATTCCCCTGTGTCCATCCATTGAATTATGGTTACGAGAGCTAATGCGATCGTAGCGATGATCATGTATACGGTCATTCTCTTTACGAAGAGAGATCTTGTGGTGATATGGAAGACCTCGGTCAGCAATAATGCTGGGATGAGTACTGTGAATGCCGGTCTGGAAAGAGTGCAGAGAAAAAGTCCTATGCCAGACAGCCGAAGATCATTCCGGTTGGTTCCGATAAGTAACAGAGTACTACTGAGGAAGAAAATCGACTCCGAATAGGGGAGCCAGAAGAAGCATGCACTTGGTATCACGAGCCAATACATGAATGTCTTCAACGTTGCCCGTAGTTCCTTTTGAAGTAATGCAAGGGCACCTAGATAGATTAAGCCATTAACGACGCATATTGCAATTGGGCCGATCCCCAGAGTTTTCCATAGATAAGGGAAGAGTGGGAAGAAAGCTTGGAGATAGCCTTCATATCCACGCTGGCTGATTGTATTGTAATGCTTCGCGTCAAAGTTTAGTACCGCGTCTGTGAGCTTTACGCCTTGATAGCTTGCCCAGTAGAGTGTAGCTGTGATGATCACCAGATAACATACGACCGGTTTAAGCAGTTTCATTGGCTGATGCGGCGAACATAAGCCACATTAGGGCATGTGACGTATCTTAGCCAATCCACGTCCATTACCTCCATGTTCAGATTTCTGTTGATTACAGTTGCGCTTTTGATCTCTATCTCACTTACCGGACAGATCACTTGGCGTAAGACATATGGTGGGCACGGTTCTGAAACTGGACGAAGTGTGGTCGCACTGGATGATGGCAATTTTCTCTGTATTGGTTCAACTGGCTCATTTGGGTTTGGGGGGGGTGATGCGTATGTGATCAAGCTTGATCCTCTTGGCCAGATAATCTGGTCAAGATATATGGGGAATGCTGGGGTAGACATCGCAGTTGGAGCTGCGACGTATTTGAATGACTTCCTTGTCGTGGGAACCACATCGCAAGGAGAACAAGGGAGGTATGATATATTGGTACTACGCATGGATTTAGATGGTAATGTGATTTGGCAACGTTCCTATGGAACCGAAGAATGGGATTTTGGTCATGCGATCGGAGTTGACGATAATGAATTCTATCTGGTTGGATCTTCATATATACATGGAAATCGGCTTCCTTATATCGTGAAGTGCGATGAGAATGGTGACACGCTATGGACCAAGACCTATTTGGAGTATGATGGTGCTCAATTCACGGAAGGGGAGTTCAATGCCATTCATCTGAATGAGAATGGACTGTTTGTTTGTGGTTCAGTTGGATTGGCAAATGACGCATCTGAAGCCATGGTCGCATCAGTGTTAAGCGACGGAGAGATTAACTGGATGACATTCTTTGGCGGGAGTGGGATTGATGTCGCTCGGGATCTTCTCTCGGATGCGAATGGAGATCTTTATATCTGTGGTTCAAGTTCTAGCTTTGCTAAGCATTTTCAGATTTTTTTGCGACAGGTTAGGGCGGATGGTGAATTATCATGGCAACAGATCTATGGTTTTGGTGATGATTTCGAAGGAAACTCAATTGATCTCATACCTGGTGGGGGATTCGCTATTTGTGGCTATAATTCAATCTTTAGCGCCGGTGGTCGAGATATGTATTTGATGAAAGTTGATGAGGAGGGATGGTTCATACTTGGAAAAAATTATGGTGGATTGGAAGATGAAGAGGCATATGGAGTCTCTGCCTTGGACGACGGTTTTATTATCATCGGTACAACTGAAGGCTATGGTCCTGGCATTCGTTCGATATTTGTCGTTCGTAGTAACGAAGATGGCGAGACTTTGGATGATACAGTTTATGAGGTCTTCGATCCCGTCTCTGTCCCAACCCATCACCGCGCCACCTTCTCCTTCCATCCCAACCCGGTAACCGCCGGTAGCGTCCTCAACATCAAAACGAACGAGAATACCAGCCTCCGCTTCATCACCCTC
Source organism: Bacteroidota bacterium (assembly GCA_023430325.1). Taxonomy (GTDB): domain Bacteria; phylum Bacteroidota; class Bacteroidia; order Flavobacteriales_F; family PHOS-HE28; genus PHOS-HE28. The sequence goes on from JAEZAU010000137.1 coordinate 4,212, forward strand.
ACCGACCTCAGCGGACGGGTGGTGGCGCAAGAGCG
>JAEZAU010000185.1 GCA_023430325.1 Bacteroidota bacterium
TTGATGTACGCGAGGCGATCGCGAACAAGTTCAGGCGCGACAACGGCCTGGACTATTCGCCCGAGCAGATCGTGGTGAGCACCGGCGCGAAGCACGCCATCATGAACGCGGTGATGAGCCTGATCGGCCCAGGTGATGAAGTGGTGATCCCCGCGCCATATTGGGTGAGCTATTCGGAACAGGTGCGGCTCGCAGGCGGAACACCGGTCATCGTTCATTCATCGCTCGATGAGGACTGGAAACCACCGATCGATCGGATCGCAGCCGCCATCACACCACGTACACGATTGCTGATGTTCAGCAGCCCGAACAATCCCAGCGGTTCGGTGCTTTCACGGAATGAGCTGGAGCAATTGGCCGGTGTCATTCTGCAACATCCCGAGCTGTATGTGATCTCCGACGAGATCTACGAGCACATCATCTTCGAAGGGAAGCATCACAGCATTGCCACCCTTCCGGGCATGGCTGAACGTACCATAACGGTGAACGGTCTTTCCAAGGCCTTCGCACTTACCGGCTGGCGTGTGGGTTTCATCGGGGCACCACTGTGGATCGCGCAGGCCGTCACCAAGATCCAGGGTCAATTCACCTCCGGGGCGAATTCGATCGCACAACGTGTCTGCAAGGCCTGCATGGAAGCCGATCCATCTTTCGTGATACCCATGCGTAACGATTTCCTTCGCCGCCGCGATCTGATGGTGGAAGCCGTGGAGAAGATCCCCGGCTGGCGCTGCAACGTTCCGCAGGGCGCTTTCTACTTGATGCCCGATGTCAGTTCTTCGATCGATGGACAGGAGATCAAAGGTTCTGTCGATCTGAGCCTGCATCTGCTGGACAAGGCCGGTGTGAGCTTGGTGGAAGGCAGATCGTTCGGCGCGGAGGGCACGTTGCGCATCAGCTACGCCACCAGCGACAACAAGCTCGTGGAAGCGATGGACCGCATCACCAACGCGGTCGCCCAATTCGCCTGAAGATGTCCAGCGACCACGCCGATCTTTTCGAAAAAGCACGAGGCTTGAAGGCGCTCGTGGTCGGCGATGTAATGGTGGATTCGTACCTCTGGGGAAAGGTGGATCGCATTTCGCCGGAAGCGCCAGTGCCGGTGGTGCACGTCACCTCACGCAGCTCACGTCTGGGCGGTGCCGCGAATGTTGCGCTCAACCTGAAAGCCTTGGGCGCCGACCCGATCGTGGTGAGCGTGATCGGTGATGATGATAATGCCATGCGTCTGGATCGGCTTTTTCAAGATCAACACCTCAGCACCGTAGGTCTCTTGCGATCGAAGGATCGGAGCACTACCGTGAAGACCCGCGTCATAAGCGGCCATCAACATGTGGTGCGTGTGGATGAGGAACAGGAAGATGATCTGGATCAACAGGATGAGGACAGGTTCATCCAACTTTTCTCAAGACTTGTGAAGGAAGAAAGTCCTGCGGTCATCGTGCTGGAGGATTACAACAAAGGCGTGCTTACAGCAGGATCCATCGCAGCGATCATCAGCATTGCGAAACAACACAGAGTGCCCGTTGCCGTGGATCCGAAGAAGAAGAACTTCTTCGCCTACAAGGATGTCGATCTCTTCAAGCCGAACCTGAAGGAATTGCGTGAAGGATCGAAGGTGGACGTGGAGGCGAACGATCTTGCATCGATCCGTGAAGCAGTGGATCTTCTTCAACAGCGATTGAACAACAGCATCTCGCTCATCACGCTCAGCGAACACGGTGCCTATGTACGCCAGGGAGGATCGGAACACATCGTGAAAGCCCATGTGCGCAAGATCGCCGATGTGAGCGGCGCGGGTGATACGGTCATCGCAGTGGCAGCATTGGCGCTCGCGCTGGGCAAGTCCGCAGCAGATATCGCGGAGCTCTCCAACCTGGCCGGTGGGCTGGTCTGTGAAGAAGTCGGTGTGGTGCCCATCGATCGTGAACGCTTCAAGTCGGAAGTGGAAAGCCTGGTGCGTTCGTGATGGTGGTGAAGCCGTATTCCCAAGAAGGTTCCAAGCGGGAGCAGGTGGAGCTGATGTTCGACAACATCAGCCCGAAGTACGATCTGTTGAACCGTCTTTTCTCGCTCGGCATCGATCAAGGATGGCGGAGAAAAGTCGTTCGGCTGCTCGGGCAGGAACCGGTGGATCATCTGCTGGATGTCGCGACCGGCACTGCGGATCTCGCGATCATGGCCAGCAAGAAAGCGAAGCGCGTAACAGGGGTCGATATCTCAGAAGGCATGCTCTCCCGCGGTCGCGAAAAAGTGAAGCATGATTCCCTTTCCGATCGGATCGAACTGAAGAAGGCCGATTCAGCGGCGTTGCCCTTTGCAGAGGGCACTTTCAATGCAGTAACGGTGGCCTTCGGCGTACGCAACTTCGAGGAACTTGAAAAGGGACTTTCGGAAATGCATCGAGTGCTCGTAACGGGTGGAAGGCTTTTCGTCCTCGAGTTCTCCAAGCCACAACGCACACCCTTCCGGCAATTGTTCCGGTTCTATTTCCATCGTGTGATGCCTTTCGTCGGGCGCATCGTAAGCAAGGACAGTACAGCATACACCTATCTGCCGCAAAGCGTGGACGCTTTCCCGGAAGGTCCTGATTTTTTGAAACTCCTGCAAAAGGTGGGCTTCAAGGAGACCAGGGCCCAAGGTCTCACCGGGGGCATTGCGAGCCTCTACATCGCCCGCAAATAGCCGCAACACGTCCAGCACAACGATCGAAGGCTAATTTCGTTGCCACTTCTCATGCGATCTGCAACGCTCCGCCTGCTTACCGGCCTTATTCTAGTGCTTGCCGGCATGTCCGCATTCGGGCAGGCCAAGGGCGTGAAAGTGGAGAATCTGCCGAACTTCGATCTGCGACGCTTCCATTTCGGATTTCTGCTCAGTTATAATACGAGCGATTTCTTCATGACGCTCGATCCGCGTGCGCCGTTCCGGGATTCGCTCATGGTGCTGGAACACCAGAAAAAACCGGGATTCAACCTCGGCATTGTGGCTTCGCTGAACATGACGCCGAACACGAGCCTTCGTTTCCTGCCGACACTTTCCTTCCAGGAACGGATGCTTTTCTACCAGTTCCAGGCATCGGACGGTGAGTACATCTATTTCCAGAAACCGGTGGAAAGCACCTACCTTGAATTTCCGCTGCTGATGAAGTTCCGCAGCAATCGCATCAACAATTTTGCAGTTTATCTGATCGCCGGCGGAAAGTTCAGCATCGACATGGCCACACAGAAGGACGTGAACCAGTCGTTGGACGATGAGACCGTGATCAAACTGGAGAAATATGATTACTCGGCGGATGTCGGCGGCGGATTCGACTTCTTCCTCCCCTACTTCAAATTCGGCATCGAACTGAAACACGGCATCGGCATCCCGAACCTGCTGATCGATGACGCAACACGTTTCAGTACACCGATCCATTCAATGCGATCGAAGGTGTGGGTGTTGACGTTCACGTTCGAAGGTTGAGCACGTTGAGGAGTTGAGGTAGTTGAAGCTTGTAGCTTGTGCCTTGAAGCTTGAAATGTTCCGCACGGTAGACATCGCCCTCACTCCCACCGAAGCTGCCGATCCGGTCTTGATCCGTGCTGCTGCTGCGGAAGAAGCAGGGATCCCTGCCGACAGCGTTGCATCAAGTGTGGTGTTGAAGCGATCGATCGATGCACGCAGCCGCAAGCCGTTGATCCGGCTTCGTGTGAATGTTTCCACCGATCCGATCCATGATGCTCCGATCCTTCCGCCCCAATGGAAGCCGGTGAACGATCGAAGAAAGGTATTGATCATAGGTTGTGGCCCGGCGGGACTTTTCGCTGCGATGAAATGCCTCGATCATGGCCTGAAGCCGGTGATCCTTGAACGTGGAAAGGATGTTCGCGCACGACGCCGCGATCTTGCTGCGATCAACAAGGAGCACATCGTGGATCCGGACAGCAATTATTGTTTCGGAGAAGGCGGGGCAGGTACTTACAGCGATGGCAAGCTCTACACGCGCAGCCACAAGCGCGGCGACATACAAGAAGTACTGCGGTTGCTCGTGGCCTTCGGTGCTTCAAAGGACATCCTGATCGATGCGCATCCACACATCGGTACCAACAAACTACCAGGCATCATCACCGCGATCCGCGAAGCGATCATTGCGGCCGGTGGTGAAGTGCATTTCAGTTGCCGGGTCACCGATCTGATCGCTGAAAATGGATCCGTAAATGGTGTGATCACCTCGGATGGAACAGAGCATCGATCGGAAGCTGTTGTTCTCGCAACCGGTCATTCCGCGCGCGACATCTTCAAGCTTCTTCACGCAAAAGGCATCCGCGTGGAACGTAAGGAATTCGCCATGGGAGTGCGTGTCGAACATCCGCAGGAGATCATTGATCGCGCGCAATACCATTGCAATGTTCGGGACCCATATCTGCCGCCTGCGAGCTACGGGCTGGTCCACCAGGTGGAAGGCCTTGGCGTGTACTCGTTCTGCATGTGCCCGGGTGGCATCATTGCGCCGTGCGCCACCGTGCAGGATGAAGTGGTGACCAA
>JAEZAU010000204.1 GCA_023430325.1 Bacteroidota bacterium
TCCTGTTGATCTGTTTGACCATTGTCATTGGGTTTGGCCGTTAACGTACGGGTCTGGGGCCGCCGCTACGGAAGGATCGCAAATGTAACTTTCAGCAACTGAACTTGAAGCGGGTGCAGGTAGAGGGCACGCCATGTGCGTTAGGGATGCGCAGGGAAAGTTCCCGACCGGAGGAAGGAACCGGAGCGAAAGCGGAGCCCGTAGCAGCCCGGGCCGCAGGCAACGCCCAGAACGCTGGAAGAGGTAATTGCCAAAGATCATCCCGATCAGAATAAAATATAATATTTGAAAAATTTTCAGGTCATGGCCCTTCGAAAGCTTTTACTCATTGTTATGTGTTCCTCAGTTGTGGTCTCTTCCTGCAAGAAAGACGATGATCCGGAACCGACCCCACCTAGCCCCTCTTCAACGACAACTCCAGCGCCTTCGGTAAGGCTTAACGCCAACCTTCATATGAACATGGCGCAGGTTCCTCCTTTGACCATCTCCGCGGCAAGTGCTTTTTTTGATGGTCCAAATGGTCTGCCTACCTCTGCGGGTGATGTGTATTTGAATGGAGATCAGCTTCCTTATGACTTTCTCTTTTATAATCTCTCTTCGCAGAGCACACCGGGTTTCAGCCTGGCCAGCGGAGAAACAAATTGGACGGTGACGGGGGGAAATGGTTATCCGGCTTTCCAGCATACGATGGCCGCTCCTTTTCCGACGCTCGGGAGTTTGACATCCGCAGAGACCATAGACATAAGTGAAGGCTATACATTGAGCGTCGGTGAAGTAAGTGGAGCTGATTCAGTACGTTTCCAGCTTGACATTCTGCTGATCAGAACGGTCGCCGGGAATGTTACCTCGTACACGTTCTCACCAGAAGATCTGGCTTCGATAGATGCAGGTTCGATCAGCGTGAGGGTAGGCGCGATCAAATATGAGTCGGTGACCCATGGAGGGAAGCGTGTCCAATACGAGAAGGAACGATCCATATCGGACTGGTTCACGGCAGTGGAATGATCTTATCCGGCGCAGCGTGATCTTTCCATAAAGGGCGGAACCATGAAGCTTACCTTCATGGAATGCCTGTGATCATTGGTGCGAGCGGATGGCAGTATCGCGATTGGCGCGATGCGTTCTATCCGCGTGGGGTGGCGCAGAAGAATTGGCTGGAATTCTACGCGCAACGGTTCAGGTGCGTGGAGATCAACAACAGTTTCTACATGCTGCCCAAGGAGGGAACGTTCGCGGCGTGGCGCGATCGCACGCCGGATGATCTCCGTTTCGCCGTGAAGGCGAGCCGGTTCATTACGCACATCAAACGGCTGAAGGATACAGGAGAGCCGGTGCGCCGTTTCATGGAACATGCCGGACATCTGGGCGAAAAACTCGGTCCGGTATTGCTTCAACTGCCACCGGACCTGCATAAGGATGTATCGAATCTGGAGCGGACGATCGGGCATTTCGGAAAGGTGCAGCTCACCGTGGAATTCCGTCATGACAGCTGGTATGATGAAGAGGTCTTCGATCTGTTGAGTGCGCATGACATACCGCTTACGCTCGCCGATCGGAATGAGCACCCGATCCAACCCTGGTGGAAGACCGCGAAATGGGGATACATCCGTTTTCATCACGGGATGCGAGATCCCTGGCCATGCTACACGCGGGATGGCTTGCGCATGTGGGTGGACAAGATGGGTGAATTCTGGGGAGAACGCGGAACGGTCTACGTATTCTTCAACAACGATCCGAAATGCTGCGCGCTGGATGATGCGATCACCTTCGCTGAAGAATGTGACAAGGCAGGACTGAGATGCACGCGCGTACCGAAGCGGGAAGAAGTGACGGTGGAAGGCTGGCTGGGACCGGGACGAAGACCCTCCGGAAAAATGTTCAGCTGATCAATCAATCTTGATCAATGATCCGCTTCCGGTGATCTGTGTATCCACGAAGATCGGATCACCACGGTAATGGACATCGCCCGCATCGCGAATGGCGACGTTCAATTCGACCTCGGCCCAGCACCGGAGATCGCCGATGCCGCTGTTGTTGATGTTGACAGAATGTGCGCGCATTTCTGAAGCATCGATCGTACCCATGATACCACTATAAAGATTTGCGTTCTCGCTGGCGCGGCCACGAAGCACCACATCTCCCGCGCCGGTGTGAAGGCCGATATAGACCGCGTTCACATCAACGGTAAGCGTGGTGGTGCCTATCGCCATCCATTGCTCTACTTCGAAGACATCTTGCTTCACAGTGTCGGTGGAAGTGACATTTCCCGTGCCTCGCAGGATCAATTTGTCCACCACTTCGATCGGAACCTTCACGGTGATGCGCGGCTTGAAACTGCGGACCCAATTGCAGCGATTATCGTTCCTGATGTGGAGCACTCCGTCGCGCACTTCGGTGATCACCTGGTCCATGAGATTCCTACCGGCCTCCACTTCGATCGATGAAGATGGAAGATGCTCGAGCACCAGATCGATGCGGTCCTCGAGATCGACCACATGGAATTCGGCGAGTTGCCGGATCTGCGTGCGTGTGGGCCCGGTGCTGGTGATGCAATCGTCCCACTGCTCCTTCCCACACCCGTTGAGGAGCAATGTGATCGCGATCGATATGAAGATCCTCAATGCCATCTATAACCAACACCCCATTCCCAATGATCGGCCACGGCGTAATGGCTTTTCAATGCGATATGCCAGACCAGATGATCGCCCGTGCGGTAACGCATTCCAAGACGATGGAACAACGGGGATTCATCCGGATAAGGCGTGTACACGTAAGCGCCCATCTGTAACAACAATTCACCCCTGCCAAAACCCAGGGCCCAGCCACCATGCGCACCGATCTGTGTGTACTGCAGGCGATCCTTCTCCACCAGTTCTGAATGGATGGTCCGTAGACTTCCCTTGTTGAACATATCCACCCCAGCAGCGAAAGATGACTTCGGTGTAACCTGCCATTGCATCTGACCCACGATCGAATAAACGCTGTACTGCCCACTGAGCGGCCGCGCCACCTCACTGATGCCGAAGGCGCCGACAATGCTATGCTCGCGCGGTCTCTTCCCGACTTGATCGCTCGTCTTTGAAGGAATGAATTCGATCGGTGGAGCAAGTGCATAGGCCGCGCCGATGTTGATGGAAACGAGATTCGCGCCTAGGTTGGGAAGCTTGAACGCGCCGTTGCTCCAATGATCGATGGAAAGACCTGTTGACAGACGCGTGCGACCCACATCGATCCGATATTCGAACATCAATTGTATCGCAGTATTGATCCTCGATCCGGTGGTGATCTGTTTGAAATTCTCCGTGCGATGGAACGGTTTGAAGATGTAGCCGACGCCCCAACCAAGACGCATCCCGAAACTGCTCCGATCACCGCGAACGAATGGCAGATGCAGGTAGGGAACCAGGCGTACGGCACCACCGATCACATTCGGGTTGGCCATGCCCGAGTACATGAATCCAAATCCATAACCCGCGCCGTTGTAATTCTGTTGCCATTCCTTGTCCCCCTTGAATTGACGTTCAGCAAAAAGCTCGAATGCTGATGCATGACCTTCCACCAGGTACCATGCGACCGGCCGGTGGGGCCACAGAAAACCGAGGTGTCCACGTGCTCCGAGGTACCATGGCGGAAGTGCAGGATCATTCTGCGCGTGCAACGTGCCCAGACCGAGAAAGATCAGTAGAAGACAATTTATCGATCTACGCATTCACAAGCGGCCCATCCTGTGCAATGTAGCGCTGGTGCCCATACTGGCGCATGTAGAGATCGTAAACGATACCATCGGCCAGGCCCACCTTCGGAACGAACACTTCGTCCACATCGGCATACTCCATCACGCGCAGGAAAATATCCGCCGCAGGAATGATCACGTCAGCGCGATCGGGCCGCAACCGAAGACGGGTTATACGGTCCTCATAGCTGTACGATCCGATGCGATCACGGTGCTTTCGGATGTCCTCCTTCAGCAGCGGCTCACCAAAGCTGTTCCCGTTCTCCTTGAAGATGCGGTTGATGTTGCCGCCGGTACCGATCGCCATCACCACCTCATGCCGCTGGCGCAGATCGTCCAGGAATTCCTGCACCTCGTCCCACGTTCCTGGATGCACCTTTTCCTTCAACATCCGCACGGTACCGATCATGAAACTGGCGCTCTTCACACGCTTTCCCTCCTTCAACAATGTGAGTTCGGTACTTCCGCCACCCACATCGATGTACAGGTACGTGCGATCCTTCAGCAGGTCCTGGGTCCAGAAGGTGTTCACGATCAGATCGGCCTCCAGCCGGCCATCGATCACTTCAATGTGGACACCGCTTTCCATCTCTACGCGCTGCAGGATCTCTTCGCGATTGGCGGCTTCGCGCATGGCACTGGTGGCGCAGCAACGGACCTTCTTCACACCATAGACTTCCGTGAGCAGCCGGAAAGCCTTCAGGCTTTTGATCAGGTAATCGCGCTTGGCATTGCCGATCGATCCGTTGTCGAAGACATCTTCACCAAGACGGATCGGAACACGGACCAGCGTCTGTTTCTTCACCACGGGATGATCTTCCCGCTCGATCACTTCGGCCACCAGCAATCGCACGGCGTTGGAGCCGATGTCGATGGCCGCATATATCAGGTTGCGATCGATGGCCCGAAGGTAGTGCCACAGGACACGCTTCGATCCTGAACGCGGTCATGGTTACTTCACCAATTCCACCTCCACGCGGCGGTTCTTGCTCTGGCCCACTTCAGATGAGGTCTGGTCCACCGGCTGATCGGCGCCCTTGGTACTGGTGGTGATGCGGGCAGCTTCGATCCCGTGTTCGATCAACGCGGCCTTCACTTCATCGGCCCTTTGCTTGCCCAGCTGCTCCAGATCGGGCTTCATGCGGGCACGTTCTTTTTCGGTCTCATCGATGTGTCCGACAAGTCGCACTTTCACGTTGGGCTCGGTCTTCAACAGCTCGGCCATTTCAGTGATCCATGGTTCCATGGAAGGCGGAACGTTCTTGTTGAAGCGCTTGAAATAGAATACCTGCTGATCGATCTTGTCCGGATTCTTCATGTTCGGACCGGTAACGCCTTTGCGGCTGAAGATCAATTCACTTTCCTTCTTATCGATCTGTTCGCAGCTGCATTCGCTGGCATGTTTGATCGGTGTCACGCTCACATCATCGATGTAGTAGTACGCCTGCGGAAGTTGTGCGCGCGTCTCTCCTTTGGGCAGGCGCACCTGCGTGGTGTTGGTCTTTTCGTTCGGCTTGAAGTTCCCGATCACGATCGCCTGTTCACCGCCTGTGCCCTCGAACACACCGCAGACGCCCTGCCAGCTGTAGGGATCATCATGGACCTTCGATCGGAGGTGCGGCACCTGTGCTTCATACATCAAGCTGGTGTTGTCATCCTTGTTGATAGGCACTTTCGTGATGTATGCACCGATCTCATCACTGGCATATTTGCTTAGATCCGCAAGGCTCACATAATACTTCACGCAGTACTTCTGGCCTTTGCGCATCATGGTCTTGAACTTCGCCTGCACGTAGGTACGCGGCTGCTTGTTGCCAAGGCTCCACCAGCGAAGACCGGCATAGTTGCTTCCCGTGAGCGGTGATTGATCACCGAACTGGTTCTTGGGCGCGCCTACGAGCGCTTCGGCCGGTGCTGTGACGGAAAAAAGATCGGCCTTGCTCGCGTTCGGGCTCTTCCAGGTACCGGTCATTTCAATGTTGCCACCTTTCTTAAGCTTGCCGCTGAAGTCCTCGAAACTTCCGTTCTCCACCAGGTTATTGTCATCCTTCTTCTCCTCCTGCGCGAAGGCGGAGGATATCATGGCGGCAAGGGATAGAAGAGCGAGCGTCCTGTAATACATGGTGTTGCAGTTGAATGGCGCGGCACAAGTTAATGAAGGCGGTGATGCGCGCGAGGCGCCAAGGGCGAAGACCGTGCCGATCGGGAAAAAATAAGCCGCCCGAGAAGGCGGCTTCCTTACGGGTGTGGTTCTTAGAAGGCGTAACCGATGGCCAGGCCCAGGCGTGGAAGGATGCCGGATGCTGCCAGGCCGAAGTTCGGATCGGCGTCATCATCATCGGTATCGAATGAGGCCATGTTGTAACCGGCCCCGAGATTCAGGTCAAGTGCGAAAGCCTCCCCAAAGATCCATTGATGGCCGATGATGCCACCGATCGAGAAGGACGTAACGGAAACATCAGCATCCTCGGTGATCAGGTTGAAATTGTTGTCGAAGTAGGAATCTTCGTAGGTCCACTTGAACGTATTGAATCCAATGAACGGACCGGCATAGAATCCTTTGGGATTCTCGTGGTTCCCGAAATGGAAGCGATACTCAGGTGTGATCCCGAAACCGGAGAACTTATTGTCACCGACCTTGAAGGTGATGAAATTGATGTTCACCTGTGCAGAGTGGTTGTCATTGAGCACGCGCTCGTAGCCAACGCTCAGAGAACCGAAGATCAAGCCCAATGGATTCAGCTTGATGACATTCTCCTGCGCTTTGGATGTGTTGATGAATGCAATGGCAAAGGCCACTACGAGTAAACGTGACTTCATTGTGAGTTGAATTGTTTTGATGGGGCGCTAATGTAGATCAATGTGGCAGCGGCGAACAAAGAAAAAGGGGCGGACACTCCGCCCCTTTTATTGAAGTTGCTGAACCTTAGCGGCTGCCGAACATATAAGCGGCGCGCAGGCCGAGGTATGAATTGGTCACGGATACATCTTCCGTGGTAACTGTCGTTCCAACGATGGTGGTCTCCTCGTAGGAATCGAACATCAACTGATAGCGAAGCTGCAGGTCGATGTTCTCACCGATCACGTAACCGATCATAGGAGCGAGGCTGAGATTGCTGCGGCCATCACCCTCTTCAGGTGTGAGCAGATGCAAGCCTACCAATGCGCCTGCATAGAATCCGGCCTGATTCTCTGTGAAGTAATATTTTGCACCTACCTGAATGGGAATGGCCGCCATGGTCATGCCTTCCACGGTCATGCTGCCAAAAGGTCCAAGATCGATCTCAATGTCTTTTGCACTGAAGGAGAGGTATCCTACCTGGGCCAAAACTCCAAGATTGTCGCCCACAGGTAGTTCATAGGCCAGACTTACGCCAAAGCCGATCCCCTGTACATCACCGAAATCTCCCATTGGCAACCCGAGCTCAAGACCGGCCGAGAAACGATTCTCCTGGGCCATGGCTACACCACAACCCACGATGGCCATAGTGGCCAGAAGGATCCGTACTTTCATGTTCTTCTGTTTTGGTTTTCGG
>JAEZAU010000206.1 GCA_023430325.1 Bacteroidota bacterium
GTGATGCCCATGCCGCCGAGGATCTGCCGCGCCTCGCGTGCCACGGTGAGCGCGAGATGTACGTTGTTGCGCTTGGCCATGCTGATCTGTGCGGTAGTTGCGCGGCCTTCATTACGCAAGACACCGAGACGCCAGGTGAGCAGTTGTGCCTTGGTGATCTCGGTGATCATTTCGGCGAGCTTTTTCTGGGTAAGCTGGAATTGGCCAATGGGCCGATCGAACTGGATGCGTTCCTTGCTGTAACGCAAGGCGGTGTCGTAACATTCCATGGCCACGCCAAGCGTTCCCCATGCAATGCCGTAACGCGCACTGTCAAGACAGCCGAGCGGAGCGCCGAGGCCGCTCTTGTTGGGCAGGAGGTTCGCCTTCGGAACTTTCACATTGTCGAACACCAATTCACCGGTGGGGCTGGCGCGAAGTGACAGTTTTCCATGCGTGGTGGGCGTTGAAAATCCATCCATGCCGCGCTCCACCACCAAGCCATGGATGCGGCCTTCGGTATTCTCGGCCTTGGCCCACACCACTGCGATATCGGCGATGGGGCTGTTGCTGATCCACATCTTTGCGCCGTTGAGCAGATAATGATCGCCTTTGTCCTGGAACACCGTGACCATGCCTCCGGGGTTGCTGCCGTGATCGGGTTCGGTGAGTCCAAAGCAGCCGATGATCTCTCCCGCTGCAAGCTTGGGTAGCCATTTTTTCTTTTGCTCTTCGCTGCCGTATTTCCAGATCGGGTACATGACCAGCGAACCCTGCACGCTGCAGAGGCTCCGTAGGCCACTATCGCAACGTTCGATCTCCTGCATGATGAGGCCATAGCTGATCTGATCGAGACCCATGCCGCCGTATTCCTGCGGGATCATCGGGCCGAAAGCACCTATCTCCGCCAGGCCTGGAATGACCTCTGGATGGAAAGTCTCGTTCTCAAAAGCATCCTCGATGATGGGCTTGAGGTTCTTGCTGACAAATTTGCGGGCGGTATCGCGGATCAGTTTGTGTTCCTCGGTGAGCAGTTCATCCACCAGGTAATGATCATGCGCCTGGTATTGATCGGTGGCGCTGCGCTTGTTCCCGGTCTTCGTTCTGCCGGCGGTGGATGTGATGCTCATGAGTAGATAGTCTGTAAGGCGGCGCAAAATTAGGCGATCCGCTGCGGCCGCTTTAAGCATGCTGATACCTTTGCGATCGCCGCCCATGGATCGTATACGCGCACTGGATCCGCTGAATACCGAGTGGGTCACCCTCATTTTATTGTGCGCGTTCCTCTTGCTGGCATTGATCAACTGGAATTCGCCCAAAAAATGGCGTCTTCTTTCCCAGGCGATGTTCCGCATGCGGTTGGGCAAACAGGCGCTCAGGGAGGAGCTGGATCTTCAGGACCGCACGTTCATCGGCCTGCTCGTGCTGGCTGTTGCGGTGCTGGCTCTTTTCATATGGCAGGGTGCGGTGGTGGCCGGCATCATCGGCGCGTTCGAATATTGGAAGATCATGCTGGCCGTGGCACTGGTGGTGGTTGCACAGGCCGTGGTGGTACGGGCGTTGGGTGTGCTGGTGAAGGCCGATGGGGGCTTGCATGAACACACCTATACCGGCTTGTTGACCTTCATTCTGGCCGGTGTTCTACTATTGCCTCTGGTGGTGTTGATCTCCTACCGGCCCGAATGGCGCAACGTTCTCTTGATCGTGGGCGGCAGCATACTTGTATTGACGTTGATCTTCCGCTGGTTACGAGCTTTCTGGATCGGGGCGGGGGAAGGGGTGCCGGCCCGCTACATAATTATTTACCTTTGCGGCGCCGAGATCCTACCACTTCTTCTTCTTACTCACGTCCTCAGGCCAACGATCCCGATCCTTACCAACCCTTAAGCCCGAGCGGCCTTGAAGATCAAGTCCATTCTCGTTTCACAACCTGCGCCCACCGATGATAAGAATCCTTATCAGGAGCTGGCGCGCAAGTACAACCTGAAGATCGATTTCAAGGCGTTCATCAAGGTGGAAGCCGTGCCCGCACAGGAATTCAGGCAGGAACGGATCAACATCCTCGATCATACGGCCATCGTTCTCACCAGCCGTAATGCGGTGGATCATTTTTTCCGCATGTGCAAGGAGCTGCGGATCACCGTGCCCGAGACCATGAAATATTTCTGCGTTTCTGAATCGGTGGCCTATTACGTGCAGAAATATATCGTTTATCGCAAGCGAAAGGTCTTCATCGGCAAGCAGACGTTCAATGATCTGATGGATGTGATAAAGAAGCATAAGAGCGAGAAATACCTCGTGCCATGCAGCGACATCCAGAAAGGAGAGATCCCCGCGCTGCTGGACAAGGCGAACGTGAAGTACACCAACGCGGTGTTCTATCGTACGGTGGCCAGTGACCTTAGCGATCTGAGAGACCTGAAGTACGACATGCTCGTCTTCTTCAGTCCTGGCGGTATCGAAAGCCTGAAGAAGAACTTCCCGAAGTTCAAGCAGGATGAAACGGTGATCGCCGCTTTCGGACCCACCACGGCCAAGGCTGCCCGTGACAACGGCCTGCGGCTGGATATAGAAGCACCCCTGCCTGAAGCTCCTTCAATGACAGGTGCCATCGAGCTCTTTATCAAGCGCCAGGGCAGGAAAAAGTAGATCTCTTACAGGATCCTGTTGATAGTACGTGCAATGGCGTGCGCTTCGCCTGTTCCACTTCCCGACCTTCGTACTACCGGTAAGGCACACCACCAACCGTACATGGATCAAGTGATGGCCAGGCCAGAAGAACGTGCTACCTTCACGAAGGAGGAGCGGCTATGCGGTCAATTACGGTTGAAAGAGGTGGTGACCAAAGGAAAATCCGTCACCGAAAGTCCGGTGAAGCTCATCGGCATCAAAATGGCATTACCGTCCACCTCGCCCGTGCAGGTGGCCTTCAGTGTTCCGCGCCGATATATGAAAAGGGCGGTGGATCGCAACATTGTTCGCCGGCGCATACGCGAAGCTTTCAGGTTGAACAAGATGGGACCGTACGCCAGATTGAAGGAACAGGGTGTGCAATGCGCCTGGTTGTTCATCTATCAAGGCCGGGAGATCCTGCCCTATTCCGTGCTCGAACTGAAAATAATACGGTCCATCGGCCGTTGGATGAATGAACATGGCTAGGCTCCTCGCACTCCCGTTCATCGGACTGGTGAAGCTCTACCAGTTCACCATATCGCCTCTGTTGCCAGGAGCATGCCGCTACACTCCTTCGTGTTCAGAATATGGGGCCGAAGCCTTGAAGCGCTTCGGGCTTTTCAAAGGAGGTTATCTCACTGTAAAACGGATCTTATCCTGCCACCCGTGGGGTGGCCATGGACATGACCCAGTACCAGAATAAGATGGAAACCAACATCACGCGCACTACACCACGCTGGAAAATGTGGCTCCTATCCGCAGCTGTCGCGGGTGGGGGGGCTTTTGCCATTTCAGCCGGCGACAGCTACTTCGAGATCAGCAAGAACCTCGAGATCTTCACCGAGCTCTACAAGGAGCTCAACATCTACTATGTGGATGATACCCAGCCGGGCAAGCTGATGAAGACCGGGATCGATGCCATGCTCGCATCGCTCGATCCGTATACGCAATACATCCCTGAAAGCGACATCGAGGATTACCGCTTCATGACAACAGGCCAGTATGGCGGCATCGGCGCATTGATCAAGAAGAAGGAGGAGAAGGTGGTGATCAGTGAACCGTACGAAGGATTTCCGGCCATGAAGGCAGGCATCTGGGCAGGCGACGAGATAGTTGAAGTGGATGGCCGGAAGATCAGCGGCATGAACACCGAAGATGTGAGCAAGTTGCTGAAGGGCCAGGCCGGTAGTGCCGTAAAACTCACCGTGCGCCGGAACGGTGGTGAACCGGTGGTGCATGAGCTCCAGCGTGAAGAGATAAAGATCCCCGATGTTCCATTCAAAGGAGTGCTGAATGGATCGAACGGTGTGGGATACATCAAGCTCAACAGTTTCACACAGACCGCCGGGCAGGAAGTACGCAATGCCGTGAAGGAATTGAAGGATCAGGGTGCCTCGAAGATGATCCTGGACCTGCGCGGGAATGGTGGTGGTCTGCTGCGCGAATCCGTGAACATCGTGAATCTGTTCGTGCCGAAGAACCAGCTTGTGGTCGAAACGAAAGGGCGCATTCCCGAATGGGACAAGAGCTACAAGACCCTCAGCGATCCATTGGATGCGGAGATCCCATTGGTGGTGCTAGTGGATGGACAGAGCGCAAGCGCGAGCGAGATCGTGAGCGGTGCGTTGCAGGACCTCGATCGGGCGGTCATCATCGGCGAGCGTACGTATGGAAAAGGCCTTGTGCAACAGACGCGAGATCTGTTCTACAACAGCAAGCTGAAAGTGACGGTGGCGAAGTATTACATCCCCAGTGGCCGTTGCATCCAGAAGCTTGATTACGCGCATCGCGACAGCACTGGCAAGGCCACCGAGGTGGATGAAAAAGCCATCGCTGAATTCAAGACCAAGAACGGCCGTCCGGTGTTCGATGGCCGCGGTATACTGCCAGATGTACAAGTGGAGGATCCTGAATTGGCCAAAGTGGTAGGTGGACTTTATGCCAGCGATCTGATCTTCGATTTTGCGACCCAATACCGCTTGAAGCATGATAGCATTGCCTCCCCTGAGAAGTTCATGGTCGATGATGCCATCTACAATGAATTCCTCGCGTACGTAGGCGATCGCCATTTCGAGTATGATACCGAGACGGCGGAAGCCTTGAAGGTGTTGGAGGAGAAGGCGAAGAAGGAGCGTTATTATGAGCACGCCAGCGAAGCCATCCTTGCATTGCAGAAGGAGATCACTCCAGATCGCACGGAGGACCTGATGCGTTTCCGCAAGGACATTGAAGAAGTGCTGCGCAACGAGATCGTTTCACGCTACCATTTCCAGACTGGCCGTGCCAAGGCCGCCATGGATACCGATCCGTACCTGCGCAAGGCGGTGGATGTGCTCAATGGTGAGAGTTATCCGGTGATACTGGCCGGCACCGGCAACGTTGGCGGTAAATGATCCACTGAAGCGCCTGCATGCGCAGCGATCCATTCCGCTCGTTCCATGTGGGATCGCTGGCGCTCTGCGCGGTCTTTCTGCCGTGGAGCACTTCGCTCCTCAGCATTTCGCAGATGTTGCTCGTGGCGAATTGGATCGCCGAAGGCATCGTCCATAGGAATAGCGGAAAGAAATGGAGCCTGGCCTTTGGTCAGGCTCCATTTCTTTTGTTCCTGTCCTTCCTTGGTCTGCATGTGATCGGCCTTATCTGGACTTCAGCGGAAGGGATGGAATGGGGTCTTGATCTTGTGCGGATCCTGTTGCCTGTGCTGGTCTTCGGGGTGGTGCTCAGCGCATCGCCACGGCTCGATCGAGATGAATTCAGGCTGGTGCTGCTGGCCGGGGCCTGGAGTGTGATCATCAGTACGGCGGTCTGCTCCACAATGCGCGGGCTCTCTGCCGATCATAGGGAGCTTTCCATGTTCATCAGCCACATCAGGCTCGCATTGTTGATCTGTCTTTCCATCGCGATCCTGGTCCATTTCTGGCCTGCATCCACCGGACAGAAGATCCTACATGCTTTCGCGATCCTCTGGTCCATCTTTTTCATCGATCGGCTCGAGAGCCTTCAATCGATCGTCATTCTTCTCGTGATCGCTTTCGTTCTCAGCTGGCACGGCCGATCCGTTCCTACAGTGAGAAGAATACTTCGGCCTGTTTCCGTGGTCGTGGTGAGCGGGTTGATCATCGGAACCATCCTGGCGATACGTCATCACGATCGAAGATCATTCTCAACGGAATTGCCGGTCTACAGTGAGGGCGGCGAGCGATACGTGCATGAGTCCGGCAACACGGAACGTGAGAACGGTGAACTGGTCTGGTCGAAGATCGCCTGGGCCGAAGTACATCGCACATGGCAGTTGCGTTCGCCGCTTCCGCTGGATACACTCGACAAAAAAGGCCACATCCTTTATTCCACCTTGTTCCGATATCTCAGTTCGATGCATCTGCCCAAGGATAGCGTAGGCATCATGTCGTTGACCGATCACGATATCGATCGGATCGTGAACGGGACCACGAGCTACAAACAAGGTACGCGGTGGCGATCGCAGGACAGGCTTGATGAGGTGTTCTATGAATTGGATCGTTATCGTGCCACCGGTGATCCAAGCGGCCACTCGGTCACCATGCGGCTGGAATATTGGCGCGTTGGCTGGGAGATCCTCAAAAAGAACTGGCTGATCGGCGTTGGCACCGGCGATACGCAGATCGCTTTCGATCGCATGTACGAGGAGGTCGGCACCAAACTTTCGGAGGAATGGCGGCATCGCGCGCACAACCAATACCTCACGCTGTTCATCAGCTTCGGCGTGATCGGCGGATCGTTCGCATTGTTCAGTCTCTGGTATCCGGCAAGAGAACTTCGCGCCTGGCGAGATCCGCTTTTCATCGCATGGCTGGTGATCATCGTCATCGGGTCGTTATCCGATGACACGATCGAAACGCAGGCGGGTGCCACGTTGTTCGCGTTGTATTATGCGCTCTTCGTGTTCGCCTCACCGGTCATTGATCATCCTGCCCGGCCAGAAGACAGGAAGGCGGCGCCAGGCCACAGAGCGGGCGACGATCTAACTTTGATCGATGCCTCACGCTGATCTCATCGATCGCCATGGCCGCACCCATCGCAGCCTTCGGATCAGCGTCATTGATAAGTGCGATCTGCGCTGCACCTATTGCATGCCGCATGATCAAACGTTCCTTCCGAAACATCAGTTGATGTCACGTGAAGAGATCCTGCAGCTTGCACGCATCTTCGTGGAGGAACACGGCATCACGAAGATCAGGATCACCGGTGGAGAGCCTTTGGTACGACAGGATGTGTCGGAGATCGTCGGGGATCTCGCCAGACTGCCTGCAAAACTCGGGTTGACCACAAATGCCTTATCGCTTCACAAATACATCGATCCGTTGTGGGATGCTGGATTGCGCAACATCAACGTCAGCCTGGACACCTTGGATCCGCAGCGATTTCTGGAGATCGCCCGGCGTGATGGACTTCCGCAGGTCATCCGGAATATCGAATTGGCATTGAACAAAGGTTTCCGGATCAAGATCAACATGGTGGTGATGCGTGGCATCAACGACGATGAGATCCTGAAGCTCGTGAGCATGACGAAGGACCATGATCTGCACGTACGGTTCATCGAGTTCATGCCTTTCGCTGGAAATGGCTGGGGGCGCGAAAAGGTGTTCACCTATGCGGAAATGCTTGCGGTGATCGCAGGGGAACTTCCGATCGAAAAGTTGAAGGATGATCCGCATAGTACCGCGAAGGCCTATCGCGTGATCGGCTGGCGTGGCACGTTCGCCGTGATCAGCACCGTGACAGAACCTTTCTGTGGCGA
>JAEZAU010000215.1 GCA_023430325.1 Bacteroidota bacterium
CGATCGAAGTGGCCATCAGCTTCCAACGCCTCATCGAAGAAGTGAAGCTCACCCAGGAACAGCTCAGCGAGAAGGTAGGTAAGGATCGCACCACAGTCACGAATTACCTGCGCCTGCTCAAGCTTCCTCCGGAGATCCAGCTCGGCCTGCGCCAGCGTACCATCGGCATGGGCCACGCGCGTGCGCTGATCAGCATCAATGACCCGGACCGCCAGCTCGAACTCTATCACAAGATCGTAGAGAGCCAGATGAGCGTGCGCCAGGTGGAAGAGCTTGCACGCACTGCACCTGCGGCCAAACGCGCACCCTCATTCGCACCGCGCGCCAATAAGGAACTGGGACGCAAACTCGCCGATCGGTTCGGCAGCCGCGTGGTGGTGAAACAGGATCCACAAGGAAAAGGCAAGATCGAGATTGCCTTCCGCAACGAGGATGACCTCAAGCGGATCGTCGCGCTGCTGGCCCTCACCCCGACCCTCTCCCAAGGAGAAGGAGTCTGATCCGGATGCATTTGGGCGTGCCCCTGCGGGTCGCGCTCTTCGTTGCAAGTCCTCCCCCGGATCAACTCCGGGGTCCGGGCTTTTCACTGCGATCGCTCACGCGCTTCGCACTGCCAGAGCATCGCATTCCTCCATCAACATTACGTCCGGCATTCCAGATCAACGATCTTTGTCCGATGCTTGCGCGGCCGGTCCTCATCATCCTTCTTCTATCGATCGGGCAGTTCGCATGGGCCCAACCTGCCGATACGCTCGGCGTAAGCAGCGATACAACTTCTATCCGCACCTCACCGGCCACACCGATCGATACTTCAGTGGCCGCACCGATCATTCCCCGCGACAGCCTCAACTGGCGGCAACGCCATTCACCGCGCAGGGCCACGTTGCTTTCGGCGATCGCGCCTGGCGCAGGACAGATATACAACCGCAAGTACTGGAAAGCTCCGATCGTTTGGGGCGGCCTGGGCGTGTGCATTTATTTCATACAGGACAACAACAAGGAATACCAACGCTACCGCACGGCCTATCTGGCCTTGGTGGACAATGACCCATCCACCATGGATGAATTCAACGGAAGATATCCGGCGGCTGAGGTCCGGCGCGTGATGGAGACCTACCAGCGCTGGCGCGATGTGAGCTGGCTCGCACTGGCCGGAGTGTATATCCTCAACATCGTGGATGCTTCGGTGGATGCCCATTTCGTGCGTTTCGATGTAAGCCCGGATCTTTCATTGAACATCGGTCCTTCCCTATATGCGGCAACCACCGGTTCCGTGGGCTTGGATCTCTGTTTCACACTCCGGTAACCACAGAATTATTAATATGGGTGTCTCCAAACATGAGATCGCCTCATATCCTTCTTTTCTTCTGTGCGGCGATCAGTTCGATCTCCGTTTCAGCACAGCGACCTGAACGTGATTGGAAGGATGGCCCGTTGACGTGGGATGACCTGAAGGGCCGGCCCGTTGGAAGGGACCGGTACAACTTCAAGTATCAGCTCATGGTCGGGCCCGGCAAGCAACACCGGAACGACACCGTCTTTCACTTCCTGAAGGCCCGCAATGTGATGGACCCGTACGGATCATGGGCAGACCGATCGAAGGTGATGGATGCCGATCTGAAATACCTGCAACTGGTGTTCAACATTTCCGAACTGCACAAGAGGGACCTCCAATGTGCAGCATTCACCCATCCGCTTATACAGCTTCACCAGGATCTGCGGGTGATCCAGTCCAGTTCCGATCGAATGGTGGACGAGCTCAATAAATCAACGGCACACGGTTCCGATCCGAATGCTTTCGGAGCCTGGCGCACCCGCCTGGACAGTGTCCTTGCGATCCCCGAGGAAGAGTTGACCTCCTATACGGTGCGCCGTTTTTCCATGGGAATGCATGTCGGTGCCGGTACCTTTCTGTTCTCCGGTGAATTCAACGATCATTACACGCACTCATGGTCGGTCAATTATGGTTTCGACTTTGCGCACGACCGAATCTTCCTTCTGTTACGCGCATCGCTCGGTGGCCTGCAAATGCTTTCACCTCCAACGGATGATGTACGCTGGCGATCCGGCCACTCGGGTTTCGCTGCGGCTGACGCGTGTCTCGGCCATGTCATCATCGATACGAAGAAGTGGCGCATACTGCCACATGCCGGTGTCGGTGTCTTTGAAGTGAACCAGCGCACCGGTCCCGAACAGGAATATCCGATCTTACAGGCGAACACGCTCGTAGCGGGCATCATCACCGATCATAAATTCAAAAAAGCCGTACGGCTTACACCTGGTCCATACCTCATCGGAGGCGCACAATATTCTGAGTTGATGATCAGGGGAAGGTTCCAGTACTCACATTCCATTGCCAAAGAGATCAATGGTGGAGCGATCCTGCTCGGGTTGGAGTTCGCATTCTTATCAAGAGCCGTCAGGTTGGGGGCATGACGAGATGCGCGCAAGGGATCGCAGCGGAAAGCGCGCAAGCGAGGCTTTGCGAGTGCGTACTTGTAGCGGAGAGCCCGGTGACGGCCTGCATTTGAGGCCGGCATGTGCCCACAGCCTTACCTTCGCATTCCCCGATCCTTTTCCCTTGAACAAGCCAGAGCACACCGCCACCGCCACAAAAGCGAATACCGAAGAACTGAACCGCATCGCCACGCAGGTGCGCCGCGATATCGTGCGCATGGTGCATGGCGTGCAAAGTGGCCACCCCGGCGGTTCGCTCGGCTGCGCGGATTATTTCACCGCGATGTATTTCCATGTGCTGCGCCACGATCCGAAGAACTTCGATATGGACGGCATCGGGCAGGACGTGTTCTTCCTGAGCAACGGCCACATCAGTCCGGTGTGGTACAGTGTGCTGGCGCGCAGCGGTTACTTACCGGTGAGCGAGTTGAACACCTTCCGCAAGATCGATTCTCGCTTACAGGGCCACCCAACAACACACGAAGGATTGCCAGGCGTGCGCATGGCCAGCGGATCGCTCGGACAAGGCTTGAGCGTTGCGATCGGCGCGGCGTTGGCGAAGAAACTCAACGGCGATGATCATCTGGTCTTCAGCCTGCATGGTGATGGCGAATTGCAGGAAGGCCAGATCTGGGAAGCGGCGATGTTCGCTCCCGCCAACAAAGTGGACAACCTGATCAGCACGATCGATTATAATGGCCGTCAGATCGATGGCGATGTGAAGGATGTGCTGGATCTGGGCAACCTGCGCGCGAAATGGGAAGCGTTCGGCTGGGATGTGCTGGAAACGAAAGGCAACGACATCGCCGCAGTGATCGGAACGCTGGAAGAAGCGAAAGGCCGTACCGGACGTGGCAAGCCGATCATGATCCTGATGCATACCGAAATGGGTTGCGGCGTGGATTTCATGTGCGGCACACACGAATGGCACGGCATCTCTCCCAATGATGACCAGTTGAAGCTCGCGCTTGCTCAGCTGGAGGAAA
>JAEZAU010000012.1 GCA_023430325.1 Bacteroidota bacterium
TCACCGGGATCTATACATTGGTGAACTACCTCTTCGGGCGGCGGCGTGATAAATTGGCCTGGCAGACCATCCGGGGCGAGGTCCTTTTCATTCTCTTCTGCGTGGCGATGTCCTTTGTGAACTGGCAGGCAACGCTGGTGGCCTTCATCTTACCGTTCATTGCCTTTCGCTTGGTGGCCATGGCCGGCAACTGGGTGCAGCACACCTTCATCTGTTCTGATCAACCAGAGAATGAATACCGCAACAGCATCACTTGCATCAACGTGAAGTTCAACCGCAAGTGCTGGAACGATGGATATCACATCAGCCATCACATCAACCCCACGCTCCACTGGACCGAGCACCCACGCTTCTTCCGGGAGAACCTGGAGGAATTCGCACGGAACAAGGCAGTGATATTCGACGGCTTGAACTACACCGACATATTCATTCTATTGCTTCGCGACCGCTATGACTTGCTCGCCCAACGTTTCGTGGATGTGGGCAAACACTTCAGCAGTGATGAAGAGGTGATCGCTTTTCTCAGGAGCCGGGTGGTTCCCATTCCATTCCAGCGCGTACCGGCCGCTGAACGCAACAGCCTGAGCATGGGTTGAGCGATACCGATCCATCAACGATCGCCCTGCAATAAGAACTTGAGCGGCGAACGATCTTCGATCGGGCCGGCAGATTCCTTTGCACCCGATGTCCTCCTTCTCGATCATTCTGATGATCGCGGCGTATTTCGCGCTGCTCTTCGTCATCTCCTATTTTACATCGCGTAATGCTGGCAACAGCGCTTTCTTTCTGGGTGAGCGCCGATCGCCCTGGTATATAGTTGCCTTCGGAATGATCGGCGCTTCTCTCAGCGGCGTCACCTTCATCAGTGTGCCCGGCATGGTGGCGGCGGATAAGTTCAGCTACCTGCAGATGGTGCTCGGTTATCTGCCCGGTTACGCGGTGATCGCCTTCGTGCTCATGCCGCTTTACTACCGGTTGCAGCTCACATCGATCTACGGTTATTTGGGCCAGCGTTTCGGGCCAAGCAGCTATCTGACCGGCGCGTGGTTCTTCCTACTGAGCCGAAGTGTGGGTTCGGCGGCAAGATTGTACCTCGTTGCGATCGTATTGCAATACCTCATCTTCGATGATCTCGGCGTTCCGTTCGTGCTCTCGGTGATCATCACCATCGCACTTATCTGGCTATACACCCACCGCGGCGGGATCCGCACCATCATCTGGACCGATACGTTACAAACGTTCTTCATGCTGTTCGCGGTGGGGGCCACGTTCATCCTGCTCGGCCAGAAACTGGGTTGGGATCTTTCCACCACCATTGCACAGATCAAGGGCAGCGAGATGAGCCGCATCTTCTTCTTCAATGATCCGAAACCCGGCACATACTTCTGGAAACAGTTCCTTGGCGGCATGTTCATCGCCATTGCCATGACCGGTCTGGATCAGGATATGATGCAGAAGAACCTGAGTTGCCGAAATATCAAGGAGGCCCAGTTTAACATGGTGTCGTTCAGCCTGGTGCTCGTTTTCGTGAATCTGATGTTCCTGGGCTTGGGCGCACTGCTATACCTGTATGTTGGCCAGGCGGGGATCGAACTTCCAGCGAAGGCAGATCAGGTCTATCCCATGCTGGCGACCGGTGGTCATCTGCCCGCCATGGTAGGAGCCTTGTTCATTCTGGGTCTTATCGCGGCGGCTTATTCCAGCGCCGACAGCGCCCTTACCGCACTCACCACATCGCTTTGCGTGGATGTGTTGAAGATCGATCGGAGGCCCGAGCAACAGCGCGTGCCGCTGCGCAAAAGGATGCACCTGCTCATGAGCGCGGTGATGGTGCTCCAGATCCTTCTGTTCGATGTGTTCAATGACGACAGTGTGATCAAGACGGTGTTCACGGTGGCAGGTTACACCTATGGCCCACTACTCGGGCTTTTCGCTTTTGGAATGATGACCAGGCTGCAGGTCCGTGACCGGTGGATCCCGGTGATCGCGACCTTATCACCAGTGATCACCTACTTCCTCAACCTGTATTCTGAAGATCTCTTCAACGGCTACAAGTTCGGTTTCGAACTGCTGCTGGTGAACGGAGCGCTCACATTCCTGGGTGCAGCGATGGTCTCAAGGCCCTCCGCCGGCTCAGACCTCAGTGGCCCGGCGGGCGTTGAGTGATCTCATACGCAGCCCACGCACACTATCGGGGATCACTGCGATCCCAAGCGATCCAAAAAGCAGCGTATGCACCGGCCAGCCCTCCACCACGATACCGGTGAGGATCCCACTTACCAGGCCGGCACCGAAAAGCAGGCCGGTAAGGTGCAGACCGAAGAACACATATCGATCCATGGGCCGAACGTGTGCCGGTCTTTCCTCCTGGCGGCGGGGATGGCCATATTTGCGCGGATCGCGAGGTGGGGAAGGCTGGGAGGATGCAAGAGCCTGCCGGTAGAACCGCAATTCATCATCATACCGCAGTTTCCTGCGTACATCGCTGAGCACGGAATAGGCTTCGTGTACGGCCCTGAAAACGCGCGCCGCTTTGGGCGAAGAGTTCACATCAGGATGGCAGGATTTCACACGTGACCGATAGGCGCGTTTGATCTGCGCGGGAGATGCATCCCGCGAGATACCCAAGAGCTTATAGTGGTCGTACTGTAACATCCCCTCGATCGTTCCCTCAACGAAGAACGATCGCCATTTATGCAAACCGGACCCTGAAGTTATCTTACATCTGAAATGCGAACGGTCCGATCGCTCACCTGGCTTATCGCCCTCCTTGTTATGAAGACGTTACATGGGCAGGGAGGGTTGCCGCATGTGGTGGTAAAAGATGCGATCAACGGCGCTGCGATCCCCCGGGTCCATATACAACAAGGTGAACAATTGCTGGCCGTTACCGATACGCTGGGCACCGCTCCGATCGAAGTCCAATTACCCTGCACGCTGGAGTTCAGCCACATTTCCTATGAAGCGGAATACCAGGTCTTACGTAATACCGACCGGCAGCCGTTCGAAGTGCTCATGCGGCGAAAAATCGTTGAGCTCCCGCCTTACGAAGTGAAGCGGCCGGCACCTGAAGTGATATACCAGCGCCCCGATCTGCACGTGGCCGATCACCAGGTGAACAGCCATGGGCTTTGGGTGCTGGCCTACACGAAGCCTCAGCTCTGGCACCGGCAGGAGGAGGCCGGCCGGCTCGATCTGCGTGGAGTGAAACTGCATCTGCTCGATAGCGTCTTCAATGAAAAAGCGGAACTACCCATTCCTTTCGCTGTCCGAGGATCGCACAAGGATCATCTTCAACGGGTGATCATTGAAGGCGACCACACGGCCTGGATCGTGGATGAAGGTGCTGCAGGCATCCGTGTCACCACCATCGATCGGAAGACACTCCATGAGGCTGTTCTCCATTGGAAGGATACGATCGCGGGCATGCTGCTGGGCGATGATCGTGATGAGACCTTTCCTGCTTTTTCGCATATCGCCTACGATCCGATAACCGAAGAACTGACGCAGTTCTGTGAAGTGGAAGATCCCTTCACCATGGAACTGTTCCGAAGTGAGTATAAATACATGAGCGGCCGGGACAAGGTCATCGCCATGGACCTGGAGGTATCCACTGGCGTGGACAAGGAGATCATTGCCGGTCATATGACCGGCTTCCACAAGAACATCTATTTCCATATGCCGTACGCGCCGATGTTCGTGGTGAACGACACCATCTGTGTGTTCGATCACAGTACGGATCGGTTGCGCAAGTATGATACATCGCTTGATCCGGTGGGGGAAGTGCCGATCGATCACCACAAGAACCGCGGCTGGAAAAAGGAACTGATACAGGATCCCGTTACGCAGAAGGTCTATTCGATCGAAGAACGCAACGACCGCATCGCACTAAGACCGATCGACCCGACCACTGGAGCCGTGGGAAAAGAGATGGTTCTTACACATCCATGGCCCGAAAGCGTGAAGTTGTACGATGGATCGGCATGGTACATCCACAGGGCCTGGGGATCCACACAACGCAAGACGCTCTACCGCGAAGCGCTGCCTTGACCGCCGCTTTCCAGCAATTCCGCCACGTTCCGCTTGATCATGTCAGCCAGCCTCTCCATGGGCAGGTCATTGGCCTCCGTTCCGAAAGGCTCCTCGATCTCCTCGGCGATCAACTCCAGGCTTGCCATCACGTAAAAGATGAACATCACCACAGGTACCGCGATGTATCCCAATGTGAATACGAAACCGAAAGGCAGGGTGAGCACATAGATGACAATGAACTTCTTGAGGAAACTGCTGTATGAATAGGGGATAGGTGTGTTCTTGATGCGTTCGCAGGCGCCGCAGATGTCCATGAACTGCACAAGCTCCGTATTGAGCGTGATCAGTTGATCGCCGGTGATCTGTGAACCTTTCACCAATTGCTGAACGCGATGTTGCATCTGCTCGGCGATCTGCGCAGGAACATGTTTACTTCGATCGAAGTCGGGTATTTCCGGATGAGGAGCTTGATCGAGTGCAAGGCGGGTCTTTTCCATTTGAAGATGGAGCCGCAGTTCATGAGCGAATGAAGCGATCAAGCGCGAGAATATGGATCGGGAAGCCTGATCGTCCGATGGA
Organism: Bacteroidota bacterium; assembly: GCA_023430325.1. GTDB lineage: Bacteria > Bacteroidota > Bacteroidia > Flavobacteriales_F > PHOS-HE28 > PHOS-HE28. The sequence continues at coordinate 4,612 of JAEZAU010000012.1, forward strand.
ACGTACGCATCCATCTTGATCGCCAGGTTCCGGCTCACGTTCACTAGTTGGCCCCAGAGCTTCCGGCCTTCCCACCAGCGATCGTATGCCGTGTTCGTGCGGAATACCAGCAGCATGCTTATGGCGAAACCCAGAAGACTGTGCATCACCGGAAGGTTGCGCACCCAATCTTCATGGGAGAGTTTCAGGAATTTCAATTCCAGCCAATAAATGCCCAGGGTGAAGAGGCCCACCAGCACAAGCCAGGGAAAGAGCTTCCGGAAGGTATCGGCCCGGTGGATCGCCAGCGCCTTGAACCAGTTCGTTGGATCGTAAGTGATCATTCGTAATGCTTGCGCACCATGCGTTCGAACATGCGCCCTGGCAAGAGCTTTTTCAAGAGGACGCTCAGCTTCTGCTTTCCTTCCGCGACGCGATATACGGCTTGGGGCGATGGGTCGGCGATGATCTTCGCGATCACACGGGCCAGTTCATCCGGGTCGCGGCTGGTGCTCATGCTTCCACGGAGCAGATCCATCGCACGATCATAGTGGTTCTTGTACGCATCACCTATGGTCGCAGGGCGAAGGCGTGAACTGGCGATATTGGTATTGAATTCTCCTGGCTCAACAGCGACCACCTTGATGCCGAACCGATCGATCTCTGTTGCCAGCGCTTCGGAATAGCGCTCCAACGCTGCTTTGCTGGCACTGTAGAATCCGCGGTAGGGAAGGCCGAAATTGGCGGCGATGCTGGTGATGTTGATGATGAGACCGCTCTTTTTCTCACGCATGTGCGGAAGAACAGCTCGTGAGACTCGATGCGGGCCGAGCACATTGGTATCAAGGATGGATCTGGCCAGATCGGTGCCGGTATCTTCTATGGGGCCTTGGATGCCGAGTCCTGCATTATTGATCAATACATCTATCCGGCCTTCTCTTCGGGCCACAGCTTCGATCGCAGCATTTACACTTGCATCATCGGTCACATCCATGCCGATCAGCCGGATGCCTTCGATGTTCTGGAGCCCACTTACCTTCCTGCTGGTGCCATATACCGTATGTCCCGCAGCGGTAAGGCGGGAGCAGATGGCCTTTCCAATGCCGCTGCTTCCACCGGTTACGAGCACCACCTTCTTGAACGTATCCACAGGCCGCAAAGTAACGGGCAGGTCTCAAAGAAGAAGAGGCCTATGCGGCCTCCTCATCAACAGGCTTACGTAATATCACAAACTTACCACGCTGCGACGGCTCGGCTTGCGTTTGAATTTATAACTGGCCTCGATGCTTATGAAGCTGAACGAATCCAGCAGCCCCGGATTTCCGCGGCGGCTTGTCACTTTGCTTTCAGTACCATCGGTACCCCAGCCCGTGGGGTCGCTGATGTAACGCGCCAGCTCCTGCTTTGTGGGATCGCCTGCATACGTTGCATCGATCTCCGCATAGGTGGCATAACGATCACGAACATCATCCAGCAGATCGGTGGTGAACATCATGTAGCAGTATTCCATGCCGATGCTCCATTGTTTGGTCACCATGTATTTGATGCCCATGCCCATGGGGATCGCGATGTGCCAGGGCGATATCTTCCCGCGCTGGAAATTCTCGCCGTTCGTACCGTTGTTGCTCTCGGTCTGCCAGCTGTACAGATCGGTCTCATAAGTGCCATCCCGTTCGATCACATTGGCATTCGGCGTTCCACGCGGCGCATCACGCACGCTTCCATCTTCCCAGAAATAATAGCGGTTCTCGATGGCGATATCACCGCGGAACAGATCGGCCTTCGGCCTGCCGTGGTAGACACCAAGGCCGATGGAAAAGGTCATGAAGAATTTCTGTTGGAATAGCGGCTGGAAGGGTTCACGATATGCGTTGAGCACAAGGTGACCGCTGGCACCAACAAGATCATTGCGGAAACTGAGGCCCCGCTTGTAATTCTTCAATTCGGTGACATCCTTTCCTGCGATCATGTCCCGTTCATCGTACCCGATCCGGAACCAGCTCAAACGGAACTCGGGCGAGAGCGCACGGGTCACGTACCTCTTCGGATTGTTCAGGAAATCGCGGAACGTGATGCTCATGCCAGGACGTGAACTGTTCCATTGCATGGGGCCATCGATGTTCCCCAGATCACCGTAATAGTGATCTACGCCGGCCATGAGGCCGACCTCAAGGTTTCGTTGCGCCGATGAAGAAAGAACAATGGCCGTAGCGGCACAAAAGGCTATGGTGCGGTACATGGGGGCGCCGGGAATTACACCGAAAGGTACATCAAAAAGACGTGATCTTTCACAATGGTTGCCCCCTGATCTATCGTTCCCCGAAAATGGCTGTGCCGATCCGTACCATGGTGCTGCCTTCCTCAATGGCGATCCGGGCATCACCGCTCATGCCCATGCTCAATTCCTTGAAACGATCGGAAAGGCCCGTTGCATTCTTCTTGATCGACTCAAAGCAGGCTCTCAGACTACGGAATTCACGACGGATGAGATCGTCATCTTCGGTGAATGTCGCCATGCCCATAAGACCTGTGGGTACCAAGGCGGGCCATCTCGTATCCTTCCAACCACTCAACAACTCCTCGGCTTCGAACGGGGAGAGACCATGCTTCGTAGTCTCTTTCGCAATATGGACCTGGACCAATATTTCAATTGATCGTTTCGCGGAAATAGCTCGTTCGTTCAATGCATCCATAAGCTTCACGCTATCTATCGTATGCACCACAGAGGCGATCGGTGCCACGTATTTCACCTTGTTGGATTGAAGATTTCCGATGAAATGCCAGCGGATATCAGTTGGAAGCAATGGCGCTTTATCCCGAAGTTCCTGCGGATAGTTCTCACCAAGATCGCGATGACCGAAGTCGTAAAGCGCCTGGATCTCTTCCGCAGTCCTCTTCTTACTTACAGCGATGAGTTTCACATGTGCAGGTATCTCCGATCGCACCTTTTCATACCGTTTCCGAAGAGCTTCCCTGTCAAGCATAACCGATCTTTATTCAGCGTGAAAACTCATACATCTTCAAGTGAATAAACAGTGATCCCGCTACGCAGTTTAGGTTCAATATAAGTACTCTTCGGGGGCATTGTTCCGCCTTCATCCGCCACCGCCCGAAGTTCAGCGAAACTCACCGGTTCAAGGTGGAAAGCGGCAGCGGACTTTCCGCTTGATACCGATCGTTCCAAGGCTCCAATACCATCGATCCCAGGAACAAAGCTGATCCTGGGATCGGTCCGCAGATCGGTGATGCCGAGGATGGGACCGAGCACCAGCTTGCTGAGCCGTGCGGCATCCAGACGTTCTGCGGCGGTGTTCTCCTGTGCCTTGGGCAACTCCAATGAATGCCAACCACCAGCGGTCAGCACAGCGATGATGCCCGCCGCGGACCTTGGTCTCTTGGTGTGTGTGAGTCTTCCGATCCGGCCAAGTTGCTTGAGAAGATCTTCTTCGGAAAGTCCGCCAAGGTCGGTGACCGTCCGATCGAAGTTGTAGATATACAATTGATCATGCGGCACGATGTAAGCGAGGCACCAAGCCTCCGGATCCACATCGTTCGCGGCATGTTCCTTGGCCAGACGCGCACTCGAGGCCATGCGATGATGACCATCGGCGATGTACAATGCCGGGATATTTCCGAAAGCCTTTTGGATCGCTTCGCGGATCTGCAGATCATCATTCACCCAAAGACGATGCTGCACCCCATCCCGCGTAACGAAATCATATTCAGGTGTGCTTTGAACGATCACCGAGAGCAGGTGTTCCCAGTTCGATCCCGGTGGTGTGGTGAGCAGAACGGGCTCAGCATTGATGCCTGTGCTCTCGAGATACTCAGTGAACAATGCCTCGCGTGCCGTAAGGGTCTGTTCATGCACCTTGATCACACCATCCATGTACGATCGCACGCTGACACCGGTTATGATGCCACGAGAGGTGTTGCCATGGGAATGTTGTTCATATACATAGATGCATGGCCGTTGATCGCGCAGCATGATGCCTTCCTCGCAGAACTTCCGGAACGCCTTCCTTACGAGCCTGAAGCGATCCTGGCGTGGCAGGTCCATGATCGAATTCGCCTCTTGCGGATGTATCACATGAAGAAAGGTGCATGGATCGGCGGCAAGGCGCTGGGCCAGCTCTTCCTCTGAATAAGAGACGTAGGAACGCGAGCCTACGCGCGCGGCCTTATCCGGCACAGGACGCCAGGCGCGGAACGGGCGCAAAGAGATCATCAGTTCACGTCAGCAGTGGAATGCCAGGTAATGATCTGTTCCACCAATTCATCACCGATCCGATCCTGTGCTTCCACTGTGGCTCCACCGATATGCGGGCTGAGGCTGATCGCATCGATCGCCAGAAGATCGGTGCGAGGGGTGGGTTCATTCACGAAGACGTCCAATGCCGCCCCGCGCACTTTACCAGTATTTATCGCGGCGATCAAAGCATCCTCATCGATCGAGCCACCGCGTGCCGTGTTCACTATGACCACGCCGTTCTTCATCTGCCCGAATTCCTCTTTGCCGATCGTGGCCTCACCGTTCTTCTGCGCCGGAATATGAAGCGTGATAGCGTCAGCATTCGCCAGCAGATAGGGCATGTCCACAAGCCTTACAGGCACGCGCACTTTGCCGCCGCCGATCTCCACGTCCAGCGCTTCGATCGTTGAACTGCGATCCACGTAGATCACCTTCATACCGCAACCGAGTGCGTAACGCGCGGTGCAACGGCCGATCCGGCCGAAACCGATGATACCAAGTGTCTTTCCACGCAATTCGGTGCCTTTCTCATATTCCTTCTTCATCGCCTTGAAGGCAGAAGCTCCTTCAGCAGGCATGCGGCGATTGCTCTTGTGAAGGTTGCGCATGAGCGTGAAGAGATGCGCCATCACCAGTTCGGCGACACTGCCGCTGGAAGCGCCGGGCGTATTGATCACCCCGATGCCTTTCTCCTTCGCGTAGGCCACATCGATATTATCGAGACCAACGCCGCCACGGCCGATCAGCTTCAGTTCGGGGCAGAGATCGATGAGATCGCGGCGTACGGTGGTGGCACTGCGTACCAGCAACACATCGATCTTGTTCTCGTTGATGAACCCTGCAAGCTGGTGCTGAGGAACATTGTTGGTGGACACCTGGAAACCTTCAGTCTCCAGGCTTGCCCGCGCCGAGGCGGAAATGCCATCATTGGCGTGAATGTGTAAGCTCATCCGTTCTTTTTCGCAAAGTCCTCCATTACATCCACCAGCACCTGCACACTTTCGATCGGCAGTGCATTGTACATGCTTGCCCGGTAACCCCCAACGCTGCGATGCCCGCGGATACCGCTGATCGCAGCCTCCTTCCAGAGCGCATCGAAGGCAGGCTCGAGAGCTGGATCGGTCATCACGAACGTGACGTTCATCGCAGAGCGATCTTCAACGGCGGTAGTGCCTTTGAAGATCGGCAGCCGATCGATGGTGTTGTACAGCAATTCGGCCTTGGCGTTGTTGCGCTTCTC
>JAEZAU010000014.1 GCA_023430325.1 Bacteroidota bacterium
AGTTCTGGGAGAAGAGCTTCAAGCAGTGGGGAAAGACCATGCAGGATGACATCACCGATGGCGTTCAGTGGCTCATCAAAGAAGGCATCGCCGATCCGAACAGGGTTGCGATCTACGGTGGCAGCTATGGCGGTTACGCCACGCTGGCCGGCATCACCTTCACACCCGATCTCTACGCCTGCGCGATCGATTATGTTGGCGTTTCCAACCTCTTCACCTTCATGAACACCGTGCCGCCGTATTGGGAGCCGTTCAAGAAGATGATGTACGAAATGGTCGGCGATCCCAAGGTGGACAGCCTCATGATGCGCGACGCATCACCCGTGTTCCATGTGGACAAGATCAAGTGCCCTCTCTTCATCGCTCAGGGCGCAACCGATCCACGCGTGAACAAGGCCGAGAGCGACCAGGTGGTGGAAGCCCTCAAGGCGCGCGGTGTAGAAGTGCAGTACATGGTGAAGGACAACGAAGGCCACGGCTTCCGCAACGAAGAGAATCGCATGGAATTCTACAAGGCCATGGAAGCGTTCCTCGATCAGCACATCGGCAGCGGCTACAAGCCGAAGGCCGAAGAGAAGAAGGCCGCGTAAGCGGATACTCGGATGAATTGGAGCGGCGGCCGTTAGGTCGCCGCTTTCTTTTTTGGATGCTTTGGGCGCCTGCCGTTGCAAAAGCCAACGGCACCGGGCTATCCGCTGTACTCCTCGCTGCGCTGCGGGGTGCCGCTGCTATCCCTGGCGCGCTGGCGCTGACCGAGAATGATCATGTTCTGAATCAGATCATCCGATCGAACCTCCCAGCGATCTGCTGAAAGCGACCCTATCTGTCGCACCGGCCATTTTCATCAAAATAACGAAGCTTCAATCCCGGAAATCGGGTTTCGATCGTAAAAAGTAATGAATCAATATGAACAGAAGTATAATTATTTTCTCCTGCCATACTAAATAGTCCATTTCCAATTGTAGTTGTCAGTAGTCGTAATTCAATTACATCTGTACCCACCTCATCTGAACGAATAATCAAAACACTGCAGTGACTCCGGGTTGGATAGCGTGTTGCTTGTAAAGTTCCAAGTACTTTGATTAAATTGTTCTTTAGCAAACTATCGCAAGAGATGACTCTGTTTTCCTCCATCATTATCGTGATGCATTTTGACCGTTCGAATTTCTCAACGATCAATGCCCTGGAATCTTTTCTAAATTCAATAATACAAAGAATTACGAATAAGATGATAAGCATTACAATCAAAATTCCTTTGATATTATTCATCAAAGTAAACTTGAATGTAATCCGCCATATTGTATGTTGCGTGTAAGAGCCACTTCTTCACCGAACCACATCCCGCTTCTTTCTGATCACAAAATTCGTCGTAGGGCGTTCTGGCGCATCGGGGTCGATCGGCGGGAAGCTGCGCAGGAACCACATGAAACGCTCGCTGGGCGTTAGTGCCATGAATTCCCGTTCGCGCCGGGCGTTGCTCTCCTCTTTCGTTTCGAAACGGATGCGTGGATCCATGATCAGCGAAGATACTCTTATCGCCAACGGCCGATCTGCGTAAGCGGCGTAGCTGGAAAGCCCGCAGCCTCACTCCCCAGCCCCTCTCCCAAGGAGAGGGTCGCGAAGCGGACTTCCTTCACATTCGCGAGGACTTGCAAGCGCAGCCTCGACCTGACAGGAATTCGCCCGAACATTCATGAACATTAATTTCCAGCCGTGAATACAAGCGACCTCCTGAAACAAGAAGCGATCCGCCGCCTGGATGAAGGCCTGGGCCGCATACACAAATGCGTGGGCATGATGGCCGACAAGGATGTATGGCACCGCCCGAATGCCAATGTGGTGAGCGTGGGCAACCTGATCCTTCACCTTACCGGGAACGTGGGCCAATGGATCGTAGCGACGCTTGGGAATAGTGAGGATCGGCGGCAGCGGCAGATCGAATTCGATGAGCAGGGTCCTGTGGATCAGGTGAAATTGCTGGGGGATCTGGACCGCACGATGCAGCAGGCGAAAATGATCATCAATGAGCTGGATCAACATCGGCTGGAACAGGAGTACCGCGTGAAGGGTTTTTCCGAAACGGGCGTAGCGATCGTGTTGCATGTGGTGGAGCATTTCAGCTACCATGTGGGGCAGATAACCTTGCATACGAAGCTGCTGCTTGATGTGGATACCGCGTATTACGGCGGCATCGATCTGGAAATGAAGGGATAAGGACTGAAATAACTTTTCAACGGCAGGCACCGCCATCGAACTGTTGAACGTCATCTGGAACAGATGACCTTTCGGACGATCAGGATGGCAAGACTCGCGAATAGATCAGGCGTTCGTGGGATCGAACTTCTCCGTATTTTTCACAGCCCTGCAAGCAACCGGACCCGGCTTATGACATACAGATCCCTATTAGGCCTCCTGGCCTTCACGCTTTGCGTCACTGCCCAGGCGCAGATCGTGGTGAACGAGGTGTGTGCTTCCAACCGTTGGATCAACAACACGCCCCCCACTCCCCTTCTGGCCGATAACTATGGCGAGAACGAGGATTGGTTCGAACTGTACAACACCACGGGCGCGGTGGTCGACATCAGCGGCTGGTGGTTGGGGAACAGGCCCGGCAATCCGTTGAAGTGGCAGATCCCGGCGGGCACCACCATACCCGCGAATGGTTACAAGATCGTGTTCTGCAGCAAGCGCGATGAAGCCAGCGGCGGTTTCCTGCACACGAATTTTACGCTGCAACAGACGGATGATGATCATGTGATCTTGAGCGACGGTTCCGGAACGTTGGTGGATGAATTCGCATTCAGCGCAACCAACCGCACGAAGCTCACGCACAGCCGCGGCCGCACCACCGACGGCGCCGCCACATGGTCGCTCTTCACCGATCCCACGCCCGGTGCAGCAAATGCAGGGGCAGCGGCAGATTATCCCGCAAAGCCGACATTGAACCCTGCTGCCGGATTCTATCCCGGAGCGCAGAACGTGACGATCAATGGGCCTGCAGGCGCAACTATCCGCTACACCACCAATGGCGACGAACCCACGGCCACTTCAACAGCATATTCCGGCCCCATTCCGGTGAATACCACTACCGTTATCCGCGCAGCGGCGTTCACCGCAGGTGGCGTTGCAAGTTTCGTGGAAACCAACACCTACTTCATCGGCGTTTCGCACACGGTGGATGTGATCAGTGCCGCGGGCGATCAGTTGCTGGCGTTGCTGGGCGGAAATGGCGGCATTCAACCATGGGGAAGCTTCGAATATTTCGGATCGAACGGTGCACAGATCGATGAGGCAGTGGGTGAATTCAACGAGCATGGCCAGGACAGCTGGGCATATGGCCAACGTGGCGTGGATTACATCACGCGGGATGAAAGTGGCCATAATTACGCTGTGCAACACCAGATCTTCAACACCACCGATCGCGATCGGTTCCAACGGTTGATCATCAAGGCTTCCGCCGGAGACAATTTCAACTTCGGTCCCGGCCAGCCGGCGCACATCCGCGATCAATACGTGCAGGCCTTGAGCCAGGTAGGCAACCTCGACGTTGACGAGCGGAGCTACCAGGCATGCGTATTCTATGTGAACGGCCAGTACTGGGGCGTGTACGATGTACGCGAAAAAGTGGACGATCACGATTTTACGCGCATCAATTACGGCCAGGACAAATACGATCTGCAATTCCTGAAGACCTGGGGGGGCACCTGGAGCGAATACGGCGGAGCGCAAGCACAGAATGATTGGGATGCGCTGCGCAATTACATCATGACCAATGACATGGGCGATCCAACAGCGTTCGCCTACGTGGACGGCCAGTACAATTGGAAGAGCCTGGTGGATTACTTCTGCCTGAACAGCTATACCGTCTGCTCCGATTGGTTGAACTGGAATACCGGTTGGTGGCGTGGCATGAACCCCGATGGTGAAGCGAAAAAATGGCGGTATATCCTTTGGGACATGGATGCCACCTTCGATCACTACGCCAATTTCACAGGCATTCCCGATGAAACGGCCAATGCCGATCCGTGTGATGCGGAACAATTGGGGAATCCCGGTGGCCAGGGACACACTCTGATCCTCACCAAACTGATCGAAGAGAACCAGATGGTGCACGATTATTACGTGAACCGCTACGCCGATCTGGGCAACACGCTCTTCAGTTGTGATTTCATGATCTCCTTCCTGGACAGTCTTGTGGCCGTTATCGAGCCCGAGATGCCCGGGCAGATCGCACGCTGGGGCGGCACCATGGCCGAATGGGAAGCCAATGTGCAGGAGATCCGGGATTTCATTGAAGATCGCTGTGTACTGATACAGGACGGCATGGTGGATTGCTACGATCTGGAAGGACCCTTCAACGTCTGCTTCAACGTGGATCCTCCGCTGAGCGGTACCATGAACATCAACTCCCTGAACCCGGATACATATCCATTCTGTGGGCTGTATTACGGAGGCATCAACACATATTTGTCACCGATCCCCGAGCCTGGCTGGATGTTCAGTCACTGGGAGGTCTTCAGCACCAACGTGGTCTCTCCTTCGCTCACCGATTCGCTCGTAACGGTGGATATTCTTTCGGCGGACAGCATTGTTGCGCATTTCGTACCACAGATCGAATACGAAGTGATCTTCAATGTGGCACCTGATGATGGCGGATCGATATCGATCGATGGGTTCATTCCCGGCACCTACGTCTACACCGATTCCATTCAGGCAGGCACCGAATTGGAATTGGCACCGATCCCCGCTCCAGGATGGATCTTCAGCCATTGGGAGGTCTTTGGCAACAACGATCTGCTTCCTTCCACTACGGATTCGCTGGTCACCATCATGATCCTTGGTGCGGACAGTATCGTGGCACATTTCATCCCTGAGATCAGCCATAGACTTGTGTTCAATGTGTACCCACCTTTGACCGGAGCGATCTCGATCGATGGTGATGTGCCCCCATTGTATCCGTTCAGCGACGATTTTGGCCAGGGCTTCACGCTGGAATTGATGCCGGTGCCTGCGTTCGAATGGCGTTTCACACACTGGGAAGTGATCGGCAACACGGTCATCCTACCGTCCACCACCGATTCATTGGTCACCATGGAAGTGGTGGAACCCGATAGCATCATCGCCCATTTCGAACCTTCCGTCTGGTTCGATGTGATGCTGGATGTGGAGCCTCGAGAAGCAGGGAATATCGTCTTCGATGGAACGACCTATTCGCAATTCCCTACGTGGGTCAGCGTTCCCAAAGGTTTTGAAAAGGCGTTCCATGTAGAGCCCAACATGTACTACGACTTCATGCACTGGAGCGTGAAGAACAACGACTTCCAACCCGATGACAGCACATTGGTGGAACTTTTTGCTTCCTTCTACAGTACCGACACCATCGTTGCGCACCTGAAGCCGCAGGAATATGTCTTCTATACCCCCAATGCGTTCTCACCGAACGGCGATGGGTTGAATGACAAGTTCATTCCACTGGCCAACGTACTTGATCTGGAGTCCTATGATCTGGCGATCTACGATCGCTGGGGCCAGCTGCTGTATACCACAAAGGACCATACCAACGGTTGGGATGGAACTGCTGATGGTGAAGTGGTGCCCAATGGAGTGTACGTTTTCCGGGCTGAGATGACCGATGCCATCAAGCGCGACCGGTACGAAGTGTTCGGGCACGTTACCGTGATAAAGTGAGTTCACTCCCGCACGATCACACTTTGTTCAATCTTTTTTGTCATAACATTGAACAAAGTGTGATCATGCCGTGTTCCATTGCCGATCAAACAACAGATCGACATGAAGAACACGACTCGACTATTCTTATCAGTGCCTGCCCTGGCTGTATGCCTTCCCGTACTGGCGCAGACGGCCCGGATCCAAGTGATCCATAATTCTGCCGATGCCGCCGCCGCCGAGGTGGATGTCTATGTGAACGGCGCATTGCTGCTGGACGATTTCGCCTTCCGTACCGCCACGCCGTTCGTGGACGTACCTTCAGGTGTGGATCTTACCATCGGCATTGCACCGGGCACGAGCACCGGGCCACAGGACATCATTCCCGGGCTCTCGTTCACTTACAACTTGAACGCGAACGAAACGTACGTGCTCGTCGCTAATGGGATCGTAAGTGCCAGTGGATACGATCCGGCTCCTGCGTTCGGTATCGATGTGTTCGCTCCTGGCCGTGAAGCAGCGGCTACTGCAGGGAACACCGATATCCTGGTCGTGCATGGAAGCACCGACGCGCCCACCGTTCAGGTGGCCGAGACCGGCGTACTTGCCGGAGCCGTGGTGGTGCCCCCTTTCAGCTTTGGTGATTTCTCATCGAGTTACCTTGAAGTACCCGCAGTGGATCTGACCCTTGAGATCCAACTGCCCGACGGCACTCCGGTTGTTGCTTATAGTGCCCCTTTGAACACCTTGGGTCTTGCTGATGCCGCGCTGGTGGCAGTGGCAAGTGGTTTCCTCGATCCATCGAACAACGGCAACGGGCCTGCCTTCGGGATATGGGTGGCTCTTCCGAGCGGTGGCCCTATGGTCGAATTACCCGTAGCCACAGAGCCGATGGCGCGCTTACAGGTGATCCATAATTCAGCGGATGCAGCTGCGGCGGAAGTGGATGTTTATGTGAACGGTGCATTGCTGCTTGATGACTTCGCCTTCCGTACCGCCACACCCTACATCGATGTGCCCGCAGGCGTGGACCTTACCATCGGTATTGCTCCAGGCAACAGCACAAGCGCTGGCGATGCGATAGCCGAATTCGGATACAACCTGGCGGATGGAGCTACGTATGTGCTGGTCGCGAACGGGATCGTAAGCTCTTCGGGGTATTCACCCGCTACAATGTTCGATCTCTACGCAGCCGAAGGCCGCGAACAAGCATTGCAGGCGATGAACACTGACGTAATGGTCTTCCATGGCTCAACGGATGCACCGGTAGTGGATGTCGCAGAGACCGCTGTATTGGGCGGCGCGGTAGTGGTGGATGACATCGCCTACGGAGAATTCCAGGGATATCTCGAAGTGGCTGCTGTGGATCTTGTTCTTCAGGTGCAGACCACGGACGGCACGCCTGTGGTGGCCTATCAGGCGCCTTTGGGTTCATTGGGTCTCGCCGGTGAAGCCATCGTGGTATTGGCCAGCGGTTTCCTTGATCCATCAATGAACAGCAACGGGCCCGGCTTTGGACTGTACGTGGCGTTGCCGGCCGGCGGTCCGCTCGTAGCACTTCCTTTGGCAACAGCGATAGACGAAATGGCCGGTGAACGGATCCACATGTGGCCGAATCCTGCGAATGACATCCTGAACGTTCAAGTGGAAGATGATGCGGCCACGCACTTTCAATTGTTCGATGCCACCGGCCGGGTGGTGATGGAACAGCCGATCGCTGATCGATCATCTACACTCACGATCGACATCAGCATGATACCTGCCGGCTCCTATTTCCTGCGCATGGCCGGTGCAATGTCACTGACACCGATCACCATAGTCCGCTGATCCCTGAACATACAGAGCGCCTTCACCAAATGGTCAAGGCGCTCTGGATGTTCACCGTCCCAAACCAAAAATGCATTGTTCGATCGTTCAATGGATCTCATTGAATGATCGGTCTAATTTCGCCGATCGAATGGGGCCTTTCATGATGCGTTTCCAGATCAAGGACCTGGAGGAGTTCTCCGGGGTAAAAGCGCATACGATCCGCATGTGGGAAAAGCGTTACGGTCTGCTCAGCCCTGCCAGAACAGATACGAACATCCGCACTTACGGCATCGAGGACTTGAAGGCGATCCTCAATGTTGCCTTTCTCAACCAGCACGGGATCAAGATCTCCAAGATCGCTGCGCTGCCATCCACGGAAAGGGACAGGATGGTGCGTGAAGTGGCATTATCGGGTAATGTAGGTGCCGATCTTCTGGCATCATTGAAGATGGCGATGCTGAGTTTCGATGAGATCCTGTTCGAATCGGTGAGCAGCAAATTCCGCGAGGTGAACGGATTCCGCGCTTTGGTCGAAAAGCTCTACGTCCCGTTGTTGGAGAACATCGGCCTGCTCTGGCAAACAAATTCGATCTGCCCGGCGCATGAGCACTTCGTCAGCAATATCATACGCCAGAAGCTCATCGCTGCGGTGGATGCTTTGCCGCTCAGCGGATCACCGAAGGGAAAGGTGCATGTGCTATACCTCCCGGAGAACGAGCTGCATGAATTGGGCCTTCTCTACGTGAATTATTTGATCCGTGCGAAAGGCTATCGGACCATCTATCTGGGACAGGGCGTTCCACTCGAAGACCTCAGGCAGGTGGGTTGCATTGTGCGCGGTGATATCGTCTTCATCGGGATCTTGACATCGCTGCCTGGATCTTCGGATGTTCAAGGAATATTGAAGGAACTCGGTAATGGACTGCCGGAGGATCGCTTCAGCTTCATGCTTGCTTTCAATCAGTTCGATCGGAGCCTGCCTTCACCCGCTCGGATGCGTCTGTACAGCTCCATGTTGGAGCTTGTTGCCGCGATAGATCAGGAGTGACCGGCCTTTGGCACAGGTTTTCGCGATCCTGCCTTGTGCAGGGTCTCCATGATCAACTTTCTGTCCACCGGCTTGGTGAGCAGATCATTGAACGCCCCCGACGGAATTCTTCGATCCTCCATGGAGGTGAGCGCAACTACCCCGACCATGTACGCACTGCTTCCCCAGGTGCTGGTACGTATGGTATGTGCGATCTCCATCGCCGCCGCGTGAGAGGAGGTCATGTCAATGAAGATCAGATCCGGCCTTATGGTACCGCCTCTTCTCAAGGCTTCATCCAGGTCCGAGGCCACAACGGTCTGGTGTCCCATGCTCTCCATGATCATGGCGAAGGAAATGGCATTGTCCTCATCCTGATCGACCACCATAACCCGCAAGGACCTTCCGGGGTCGACCGACTCTGAATGCTGCACACTTTTCAGCGTTGGCAGTTCCACCATGAAACTGCTGCCTTTCCCTACACCCTGCGAACGGGCGATTAGCCTGCCTCCATGTCGAAGAACGAACTGTTTGGAGAGGCTCAGGCCTATGCCGAGACCGCTGCGCAGTGAAGAATCCGGCAGGTCCAACTGGGTGAACATTTCGAACACGTTGGATAGTTCATCCGGAGGGATCCCGATCCCGTTGTCGATGACCTCTACGGAAACATCGTTCTTCGTTGTCTTCAGTTTCAAATGCACTTCGCCATTGGCCGGTGTGTATTTGGCGGCATTGTTCAAGAGATTGCTGAACACCTGTGATAGACGTGTCGCATCGGCCCAGACCATGAC
>JAEZAU010000024.1 GCA_023430325.1 Bacteroidota bacterium
AGGAGCTTTCTGTGGTCCGGAGGAAACGCCTGGGCGGAAGATCCTGGTTGTTGGAGAATATCGATTATTTGCGGGCACACGTCTTTCACACTCCGGAGGCACGTAAACGATTCGGTCGTCAAAAGGCGATCAACCTCAAAGAACTGGAGGAACAAGCAGGCATGTCCGGCCCGGTGGCAAAGCCGACCAAGCTGCCAGAACGCTTCTTCGACCGGGATCTCAGCTGGTTGAGCTTCAATGATCGGGTCTTGCAGGAAGCCCGCGATCCAAGTGTACCGTTGCTTGAACGGTTCAAGTTCCTGGCGATATACTCCAGCAACCTCGATGAGTTCTACCGCGTTCGTGTGGCTTCTCTTCGCAGCCTCACCAAGCTGAAGCGTACCGATCGCACCGCGTTGGAAATAACGCCGCACGAACTGGTGGAGAGGATCAACGAAAAAGCGTTGCGACAGCAGCAGGAATTCGGGAAGCTCTATCGGGGTACGCTCCTGCCTGCTCTTCGCAAGGAGGGTATTCGCATCCTCTCGATCGATGAACTATCAGCGCCGCAGAAGAAATTCCTGAAGGGTCACTTCAAAGAGAAGATCCTTCCTTTGCTGAATACGGCGATCGCAAGACCGGGTAATGCGCCTTTCATTGAAGATCGCAAACTGTATTTCGCTTGCCGGATCAAGGATAAGAAAGGCAGGTCACGTCCACGGATCGTACTGATCAACATTCCCAGCGGTGAACTCGGGCGGTTCCTGGTCCTTCCGGGTGCATCGGGAACCGATATCGTCTTCATCGATGATGTCATGCGCATCGGACTGCCGGCCATGTTCAGTGGCTTCAAGCTGGATGGATGTCACTCGATAAAACTTTCACGGGATGCGGAGTTGTACCTCGATGAGGAGTTCACCGGTAACGTGAAGGAGAAAGTGAAGCGCAGCTTGAAGAAGCGACACACCGGTGTGCCTTCAAGATTCCTGTATGACGGTGATATGCCCAAGAGCACACTGCGCGTTCTTCGCCAGGTCTTGGGGTTGAAGAAACAGGATGTTGTCACCGGGGGGCGCTATCATCACTTGAGCGATCTGATGCATCTGCCCATCAGAGATCGGAACGAGCTCACTGATCCGCCCTGGCCGCCCGTGGAACATCCGGCCTTGTCACCGAAGTCCGATCCATTCAAGGAGATCTCGAAGGCTGATATCTTTCTTCACTTTCCCTACCATGATTTCAATGGATGGATCCGTTTTCTGCAAAAGGCGGCTTCCGATCCAAAAGTTACCCGCATTCAGATCACATTGTATCGGGTGGCTCAGGGTTCTGCTGTGTGCGCGGCATTGATCGATGCCCTGCACAATGGCAAGGAAGTGACCGCATTTGTTGAAGTGCAGGCGCGGTTCGATGAGGATTCCAACCTGTACTGGGGTGAAGCATTGGAGAACGCCGGCGCCAAAGTGCTATACAGCCATGAAGGCTTGAAGGTGCACTGCAAATTGTGCCAGATCGAACGGAGGGAGAGGAATGGAACAGTGCGTTATACGTATCTGGGTACTGGAAATTTCAATGAGCGCACGGCAAAACTCTATTCGGATATGGCGATCATTACCGCTCATGATCGTATCGGGCGGGAGGTGGCCGAGGTGTTCAAGAACCTTCAGGACCGTACCCATCGTCCAAAGCTTCAGCATTTGTGGATGGCTCCCCTCACGTTGCGAAGCCGGATGGAGGAGGCCATAGACCGGGAGATAACTTTTGCGCGGAGCGGACGCGAAGCATCGATCTTCTTGAAGTTGAACAGCCTTGAAGATCATGCGATCATCCGCAAACTCTATCATGCCGACCAGGCAGGTGTTAAGGTGAGGATCATTGTCCGCGGCATCTGTTGTTTGATACCGGGCGTACCTGGTATGAGCGAGAACATCGAAGTGATAAGCATCATCGATCGTTACCTGGAACATTCCCGCGTATTCATATTCCATAACGGAGGAAAGCCGATCACTTACCTGGCTTCAGCCGACCTGATGGGCCGTAACCTGGATCGGCGGATCGAAGTGGCGTTCCCGGTGATCGATAAAGGGATACAGGAAGAGATCCGTACGCTCATGGAAATGCAATGGAAGGACACCTCCAAAGCACGGATCCTGGAGCAGGGACAGACCGATCGGTACCGTTATATTGGTAGTGATGGGGTGCCGCTCAGGGCACAGGAAGCCACATATGCCCACTATCATTCCACCCAGAAAAAGAAAGCCCGCCGGACTTACCAGCGGGCCCAAAGTTGATGAAAGGGGGAAGCAGGCTATGCCCTACCTACCTATGAGACGAGATCCCTTGCAGGTCCTGCGTGTGTTTCCGAAAACCTGCCCGCTTCGCCCCTTTCAAGATGTTCAAGAACCTGTTTCGACTCTTATTACGCAAGCAAATTTCAATTGTTGTGCCATTATTGCCGAAGAAGCAGGTTTAACGCTTTTCAACAGTTTTATCCACCTGTCCGCTTCGTTCGCGTGTGATCACTACATTTGCAGCCCCTTTCGGGGCAAGGCTGAACGTGGATTGAAGAAATTGGGGAATTAGCTCAGCTGGCTAGAGCGCTTGCATGGCATGCAAGAGGTCACCGGTTCGACTCCGGTATTCTCCACCCAAAGGCGGTCCGAAAGGCCGCCTTTTACTTTTGGTGTATGTCGCTTCCCGGTTCATTGGTGGAACAAGTGGGTGAAAAGCTCAGCTTGTTGCGCAACATCCACATCGATGTTGAAGAGGTGACGTCCATAGGCGGGGGCAGCATCAACGACGCCTGGCGGATCGATACCAACGATGGGCCTTTCTTCTTGAAGACCAATTCTGCCGATCGATATCCATCCATGTTCGAGGCTGAAGCCGATGGGCTGGCACGCTTGAAGGAAACACGCACCCTGCCTGTACCGGAAGTATTCGCTCATGGAGAGGATCATGATATCACCTGGCTGCTGATGGAATGGATCGCGCCTGGCAGAAGCGCAGCCGATCGCTGGAGCATGTTCGGGCAGCGGCTTGCAAGGCTTCATCGCCATACCAACGATCGGTTCGGCCTCGAGAGGGACAATTTTATCGGTTCACTGGTGCAACACAACCGGCAGGAGAAGGACTGGCCGACCTTCCTCATTGATCATAGGCTGGTACCACAACTGAAGATGGCTCGCGACAGGCGCAAGATCGAAGGCGGTATTTTGATCCGGGCAGAGCGTCTGTTCTCTATGCTGGACGGGCTTTTCCCTAAAGAACCACCGGCCCTGCTCCATGGTGATCTTTGGAACGGGAATTTCATCGTGGGATCCGATGGCCAGGTATGGGTGGTGGATCCCGCCACATATTATGGCCATCGGGAAATGGACATCGCCATGACGAAGTTGTTCGGCGGCTTCGATCCGGAGTTCTATTCAGCATATCAGCAGGAATATCCCTTGGAAAAAGGGTGGGAAGAACGGATCGACCTATGCAACCTCTACCCACTACTGGTGCATGTGAACCTTTTCGGTGGCGAGTATGTTGCACAAGTAGATGCGATCCTTCGCAGGTTCACTTGATCCTACCACTGGGGGCGCTCCGGCTCATTGTTGAGCACCACATTTATCCGGGCCATGATATCCGGGGTCAACTGGTCCTGTGCTTCAACGGCCTCCAGATTCTGCTGCAACTGCTCCACTTTGCTGGCGCCGAGGATCACAGTGCTCACATTCGGATCCTTCAGACACCACGCAAGGGCCAAGACCGGCATGGATAGCCCGATCTCCGAGGCAATGCCGGAAAGCTCCTTCACTTTGTTGAGCCTCTCCTGGTCAAGCTCCCTGTCACGCAGCCACTCCAGACCTTGCATACGGAAGCGGGATCCTTCGGCCAGGTCCTGTGTGTGCTTTCCACTTAGAAGCCCACTGGCGAGCGGACTCCAGATGGTGGTGCCCAGGCCAACACCTTTATAGAGTTGTGCGAATTCAACTTCCACTTTATTCCGGTGGAACATGTTGTACTGCGGCTGTTCCATCAGCGGTGCGATCAAGTGATGTTGTCTGGCCACCATGTGCGCCTCCATGATCTCCTGTGCGCTCCATTCGCTCGTGCCCCAGTACAGTACTTTACCCTGCATGATCAACTGGTGCATGGTCCATACGGTCTCTTCGATCGGTGTGGTCTTATCCGGCCGGTGGCAGAAATACAGATCGAGGTATTCCACCTGCAACCGCTGCAGCGCGGCGTTGCAGGCTTCGACCAGATGCTTCCGATGCAATCCCACCTGGGTGGGCAACTTTCCTCCAGCCCCGAAATACGCCTTGCTGCTTACGATCCATGTGTCGCGAGGCCAGTCCATCTTCTTCAGGATGCGGCCCATCACACGTTCGCTTTCCCCGCGCGAATAGATCTCTGCATTATCGAAGAAGTTGATGCCATTATCATAAGCGGTCCTCATCAAGGCCTCAGCGGTATCGTCACCGATCTGTTTGCCGAATGTGAGCCAGCTGCCCAGCGAGAGTTCCGATACCTGAAGCCCGCTTTTGCCTAAATGCCTGTATCGCATCATCATGTGATCGATCAATGGATATGGAAACGAAGTTACAAGTGCATAAAGGCCGCTTGTTGCGCACTTTTGCAACATGAGTTCGATCGAAAGCAGGAAAGCGCCCGAACCGGTGGGGCATTATCCGCATGCGCGGCGAGTGGGAGATCTGCTGTTCCTCAGTGGTGTCGGTCCCAGAGAGAGAGGAAGCACAAAGATCCCCGGGGTCGAACTGGATGCGGCAGGCAGGATCACCAGCTACGATATCGAAAAGCAGTGCCGCAGCGTGTTCCAGAATGTTCGATGGATCCTTGATGAAGCCGGAAGCTCCTGGGAGAAGATCGTCGATGTCACGGTCTTTCTCACCAACATGAAGGATGATTTCCCGACATATAATCGGTTATGGAAGGAATACTTCCAGAATGATCCACCATGCCGTACCACGATCGAGATCAATAGCCTGCCAACACCGATCGCCATCGAGCTCAAGGTGATCGCAACGATCTGATGGCTGTGGGTGCATTTCCACAGTTCATCGCGTAACGCTTCCGCATCATTCTTCTCGATCTGCGGAATGTGGACGGTGATGCTTGAAGGCATGGCATGTGCCGCCGGAATGAAAAGCAATGATCATGAACAAGGACCTTGATCGTGATCCTGCTTCCAAAGTACCGGAAGGAAGCGAGGAGGAAAAGCAGGAACGGCATCTGGAGCGCCGCTCGGACGGCGGTCAGGAAGAAGAGGAGAAACGCTACATGCGTCGGATGCGTCGTGAGGAAAGGAACCCGAACAGCAGCCATTGGGGATACAAGAGCTGGCCCGCACCTGATGAACGGAGTGAGGCCATTGAACCGGAAAAGCCCTCGGCTACTGCCGAAGCTGACAAGCGTGAATTAAGACGGAATGAAGATGATCGCGAAGATCATCCTGCCAGTACCCGTAAGTCAGATACAGGCGCCGACGAGCCCTGATCGGCCCTTCTATTGCTTCGCTTGCGCAAATGCAGAAGTCTGGCAATAAGAAGAAGGTGCGGGCGCCCCAAACACAAGCGCGTCCCGGGCAGGAGCATAAGTTGAAGGACAAGCCTGATCCAAATGCTCATTTGCCCGCGGCTACCCAGAAACTCAAAGGTCGTGTAGCGCTGATCACAGGCGGGGACAGTGGGATAGGCAGGGCGGTAGCGCTGGCATTTGCGCGGGAAGGAGCGGACATCAGCATCGGCTATCTGAACGAACATGTAGATGCGCGCGAAACCAAAGAACTGGTGGAGAAGGCAGGCCGTACCTGTTTAATCATGGCGGGCGATCTGGGCAAGGAGCGCACCTGCAAAAGACTCGTGCAGCGCACGGTGGATCACTTCGGAAAGATCGATATCCTGGTGAACAATTGCGCCGTTCACTATCCGCAGGAAGAACTGGAAAAGATCACTGCGGCCCAATTGGATCGTACGTTCCGCACCAATGTCCATTCATACTTCTTCACCACCCGTGCGGCATTGCCACATATGTCCGGTGGAAGTGCGATCATTAACACCACGTCGGTCACTGCATATCGGGGCAGCCATCATCTGATCGATTATTCGGCGACGAAGGGGGCCATAGTGAGCTTCACCCGATCCTTGAGTGCGGCCCTTGTAGGCCGTAAGATCCGCGTGAACGGTGTGGCTCCCGGTCCGATCTGGACACCCTTGATCGCATCGAGCTTCGATGGGAAGCAGGTGGCCACTTTTGGCAGTGATGTGCCCATGGAACGGGCTGGTCAGCCTGGTGAGCTTGCGCCGAGCTATGTTTTTCTCGCAAGCGAGGATTCTTCTTACATGACCGGGCAGATCCTTCACCCCAATGGTGGAGAGATCGTTAATGGCTGATATACCATGGCACAGACTTCTCCTCGCACCATGGATCTGCGGAAGATCCCGGTAAGCCAGTTACGCAAGCTGAAGAAGGATCCCGAAAAAAGCGCTCTTGTCAGTGCGCTCAAGTATGTCAATGATCGATCGCCCGGTATAGAACGCATCAAGCATGGAAAGAAGTTCCGGTATCGCTTCAATGGCCGGCCTGTCAATGATGAAGTGACTCTTTCGCGGATCGCTTCACTGGCGATCCCACCCGCGTGGACCGATGTGTGGATCTGCAAGGATGCCAATGGGCATTTGCAGGCCACCGGAAAAGATGTGCGTGGAAGAAAACAATACAGATATCACCCCAAGTGGTCGGATGTGCGAAGCCAGACCAAGTTCCATCATACGTTGGAATTCGGTCTCAGCCTTCCAGCGATCCGTGATCGTTTGAATAAGGATATGGCCCAGCCCGGCCTTACAAAGGAGAAAGTACTTTCCATGGTGGTGAGCATCATGGATCATGCGCATATACGCGTAGGCAATGCAGAATATGAAAAACAGAACAATTCATATGGCCTCAGCACCATGAAGGACAAGCATGTGAAGCCGGAAGGTGGATCGGTGAGGCTTGTCTTCCGTGGCAAGACGGGCATTCTGCACGATGTGAAGATCAGAAGCAGGAAGCTGGCCCGTATGATCATGCGATGCCGCGATCTGCCAGGCCAGGAGCTTTTTCAATATGTGGCTGAGGATGGAACGCCGCGGCCGATCGATTCGGGAATGATCAACGAGCACATCAAGAACATCAGTGGAGGAGAATTCACCAGCAAGGATTTTCGCACCTGGAAAGGGACGGTGCATTGCTTGAGCGCACTTCTGGCGGAAGCCTGCCCGGACCAGGCCAGGGAACGGAAGGAATCACTGAACAGAGCGTTGGATGAAGCCGCAAGGCAACTGGGGAATACCCGGGCTGTTTGCAGGAAATACTACGTACATCCTGAGATCCTATCAGCCTACGAGTGTGCCAAGCTGCATGACCTGATCGAAAGTGAAAAGGCCGATGAAGTTTGCGATGATGGTTACTCTTACGAGGAACGTCTTGTATTGAAGGCGCTCAAACGTTCAATGAAATGATCAGGTGGCGAAAAGTCCAAGAGCTTTTCGCCAGAAAGGCGACACCGCGCCGTGTGTTGTGACCTCCGGATCATTTCCGATCGCAAGTCTTGGGAACGGCAGTCCTGCATCCTTTAAAGCACTTATCAGTCCTATCGGATCCAATGGGTCGGGTTGCTCGGCACCGATCAACTCCTGGGATCGCAGCGGATCCATGGTTTCGATCATCGGGATGTATCCTGCGCTGAGCAGTGGAGCCAGGGCTTTTTCAGCCGCAATGGCCAAAGCTGGGCCATCCATGGGTCTGGCCAGCAGAGATCTTCTATGTTGGCAGACAGCGCAGATCAGTGTTCTGCCATCACGCGCTATTGAAGTGACGCGGATCGAGATGCCCCGCGCATAAAGTTTCTTCTCGTTCTCCCCCACAGATCTCACCGTTCCAACGGTCAAGTTCTTTTCCATCATTCACTTATTGACCGGGAATGGTCAATCCCTGAGCCATGATCATGACGAGCCATAGTCCCATGAGTATTAGGCTCCTAAGTAAATGCCGACTATTCAAGGGTGTAGCGAACTCTGCACGATCAGGCACCAAGTTCAACGATCGCGCTTGTGGACGATGACCATCTCAAGCGCCCATGGACCGATCCATAGCATGGCATGCCTCTCGCACTTCCACCTGTAAAGACCCAACGATATGAAAGAGCAAAAGAACGATAATAGAAGAGGGGAGAAGGATCCGTATAAGAAAGATCCAGGCGCCGGTAGATCGAACGATGAGCGGGTGAACGAGGCAGATGAGCAAATGGCAAGGCAGAAGGAAGGCGTACGCATGGGTGCCACCGATCGTCTGGATGACTCAACCACATCGCCGTTGATCCATACCGGTCATCCGGGGCAGACCACTCAAGGGCAGTATGGCTTTGATTCTTCCACTGGACAGGGTGCTTACATGGACCGGGTGCGTGATGGGAGTGTTGATGCCGGGGCCACGGAACCATTGGAGCATCCGTTGGCGGATGAAGATGGTACTCAGGAAGCGGATGAAAAGAGGCAATGAGCGATCAACTCCTGAACGTTCTGGAAAGATGCATGACCGCTTGCGGCAAGTGCATCAATGAATGTCTCACCTCAATGGATCCGAGCCGGCAGAAGATGATCCGTCTGGCTTGGGACTGCATGGAGGTGTGCAGCATGGCCGCCCGGTACGTAGCACGCGGATCGAGGTTCACTAATGAATTGTTGACGTTATGCAGCCAGATGTGCAAGGCCTGTGAAGTTGAATGCCGTTCTGTGATGGGAGCGGACCATTCCTGTGCGGAGGTATGTCATGAATGTCACCTGGCGTGTGCCCTGGTCGCACAACCGAATTTCGGTCGGGATCGATGATGATATTCCCCGATCTCCCAGGAATTCCCCAGCAATGAATAAAGGCTTCGTGTAACAGCAATGCATGGAACCCGCGTTTCCGGGGGTCTTGGACCGACTGCGTGTTGGGGCATGACACTTGTCTGCTGCGAGGCAAATAGTGATATAGATATGGCAACGAAGAAGACCGCTTCATCAAAAAGCAAGAAGGCAACAGTTAGTGTTGGAATGAACGGGAACAGTGATCTGCATAAGCTTCTTCTGGACCAACTCGCGGATATATACTATGCCGAGAAGAAATTGTTGAAGGCCCTGCCGAAGATGGCCAAGGCCACCAGGAATGACGAATTGGGCCAGGCTTTCAAGGATCACGCGGAGCAGACCGGACAACAGATCGAGCGGCTTGAGCAGGCGTTCGAGGCTCTTGGTAAGAAGGCAAAAGGAAAGACATGCGAGGCTATGGATGGTCTGATCGAAGAGGCCAACGGTATCAAGTCGGAATTTGAAGATAGCTCAGCTCTTGATGCAGCGCTTATCGCAGCTGCCCAAAAGGTGGAGCATTATGAGATCGCTTCATACGGATGCATGGTTACCTGGGCAGATCAGCTCGGACTGCAGGAGGTCGCCGATCTTCTTAGGCAGAATTTGGAAGAGGAGAAACAGACGGACGAGGATCTTACCAGTATTGCAGAAAGCTATGTGAATGAAGATGCGGAATAGGGATCGTGATCGAATGAAATAATGTATCCATAAGATTCTCGATATCAATGCAAGAAGACCCGGCCCCATAAGGC
>JAEZAU010000042.1 GCA_023430325.1 Bacteroidota bacterium
AGAGCACGTTGGACGACATTCTCTTCACCTTCAGTGATGCGAGCATCGCTGGGGCAAAACAGGCGGAACAACGTGCGATCCATACGCTGGCCCGGCGTCATGATTTCGATCCGACCGATGAACGTGCATTGTGGTTGCAGAACAATGTTGAGAATGTTGGCACAATGTCGAACGTATTCGGTGGAATTACGGCCTTTCTGTGGTTCGTAGGTATCGGATCATTGATCGCGGGGATTGTGGGTGTGAGCAACATCATGCTGATCGTGGTGAAGGAACGCACACGTGAGATCGGCATCCGCAAGGCCTTGGGTGCCACGCCGGGGAATGTGATCGGCCAGATCCTGTTGGAAGCCGTTTTCATTACAGGCATGGCCGGTTGGTTCGGACTTGTCTGCGGTGTTTATCTGATGGAAGGGATCGCGAGCGTGGTGCCGGGGAGCGAATTCTTCCGCGATCCCACGATCAAGATCAATGTGGCTTTGTGGGCCCTGTTCGCATTGGTGCTGGCCGGGGCGTTGGCAGGTTTCATTCCAGCAAGAAGAGCAGCAGCGATCAGGCCGATCGAAGCGTTGAGGGACGAGTAGGGTCGAATCATGGCTCGACCGTTGAAGGTTGTTGGTAGTTGAGGTAGTTGAGGAGTTGAGGAGTTGAGGAGTTGAGGTGTTGAGGAGTTGAGAAAGAAGTAGTAGCGTCAAGCCATGGCTCGACGGTGCGAATGGGCAGGATGAAATAGTTGAGATAGTTGAGGCAGTTGACAACCATACAACTCCTCAACTACCTCAACAACGAAAGAAACGAATGTTCGATAGCGATCGTTGGGGCGAGATCTGGAACACGCTGAGCCGTAACAAGCTCCGCAGCTTCCTCACCATGTTCGGCGTGGGCTGGGGCATCTTCATGCTCGTGGTGATGCTCGGCATGGGCAATGGCCTGAAGAACGCGGTGCTCGGCGGCTTCGAAGGCTTTGCCACCAACAGCTGCTTCATGTGGACCATGCCTACCACGAAGCCTTACGCGGGTTTCCAGCGTGGCCGGCGTTTCACGTTCGATAATGAGGACATCGGCATCATCCGCCGCAGCGTTCCGGGTATCGAGATCTGTTCGCCACAACTGCAATTGGGCGGCTGGCGCGGCGGCAACAACGTGAGCTACGGAAGCAAGATCGGTGCGTTCTCCGTCTACGGCAGCGAACCCGAAGTGATCCAGGTGGAAGCCGTGCGTCTGCCACAGGGTCGATTCCTCAATCATGCCGACCTATCACAGGAACGAAAGGTCGCCGTCATCGGCCAGGAAGTGGTGAAGCAGCTCTTCGACAAGGAGGAGCCGATAGGGAAGTACATCAAGATCAACGGAGTCTACTTCCAGGTGGTGGGCATCACGCAGAGAAAGAGCAGCGCTGAGATGGGCGACAATCCCGATGCGAAGATCTATGTACCGTTCACCACGTTCCAGAAGGCGTTCAACAGTTTGAACCAGGTGCATTGGTTCACCATTGTGGCGAAACCCGGGGAAGATGTGGCTGCGATCGAAAAGGAGATCCGCAAACTGATGGCACGAAAACACCGCGTCGATCCGACCGATGAGAATGCGTTCGGCAGTTGGAACATGCAGGAATTCTACGGCATGATGAACGGCCTTTTCATCGGCATCAGCGGGCTTAGCTGGTTCGTGGGGATATGCACGTTGATCGCCGGTGTTATCGGGATAGGCAACATCATGCTGGTGAGCATACAGGAACGCACCAAGGAGATCGGGATCCGCAGAAGCATCGGTGCCACGCCGCGCAACATCACCGGCCAGATCGTGCAGGAAGCGCTTACGCTCACGTTCATCGCCGGTTATTTCGGGTTGCTGGTCGGTGTAGGCCTGCTTGAATTGATCCGCAAAGCCGCGGGCGATGCCGATTTCTTCAAGAACCCTGGCGTGGACCTCTTTGTAGCGCTGGTCGCTTTCGCCGTATTGATCATCAGTGGCCTTTTTGCCGGACTGCTTCCCGCACGCCGCGCATTGGCCATCAAAGCAGTGGATGCCTTAAGAGCTGAATAGTCTCATGAAAAAAGTACTGAAATACCTTCTCTTCATCGGTCTAGCGATCCTCTTCGTGTGGACCATGTATTTCCTCTATGAAAAAAGCGCCAGCAAGCCCGATGAATATGCGGTGGAGAAGATGAAGAAGAACAACATCGTTAAGAAGACGGTGGCCAACGGGAAGATCGTTCCGCGCAAAGAGATCCTGATCAAACCTGTTGTGAGCGGCATCATCTCTGAACTCTATGTGGAAGCCGGTGAAATGGTGAAGAAGGACCAACCGCTGGCCAAGATCAAGATCGTGCCGGACATGCTCAGCCTCAGCAATGCCGAGAACCGCGTGCGCAATGCGGAGATCGCGCAGCAGAACGCCAAATTGAATTTCGATCGCAACAAGCCGCTGGCGGATAAAGGTGTGATCAGCGCCGCCGAAATGCAGACGTTCGACATCGCACAACGTAACGCGAACCAGGAATTGGAAGCAGCCAAGGAAGCTCTGCAGGTCGTGCGCGATGGCATCAGCCGCAGCAGTGCTGGCAACACCATCGTCCGTAGTACGATCGAAGGAATGGTGCTCGATGTTCCGGTGAAGGAAGGCAACAGCGTGATCGAGCGGAACAACTTCAACGAAGGCACAACGATCGCCGCGATCGCCGACATGAACGATCTCATCTTCCAGGGAAAGGTGGATGAGAGCGAGGTGGGCAAGGTGAAGCTCGGCATGCCCGTGGTGATCACCGTGGGTGCGATCGAGGACGCGAAATGGGATGCCGATCTGGAATACATCGCCCCGAAAGGTGTGGAGGAAAATGGCGCGATCCAATTCGAGATCCGCGCAGCCGTGAAGGTGAAGGAAGGCCAGAACCTGCGCAGCGGATACAGCGCCAATGCTGATATCGTGCTGCAACAGAAGGACAGCGTTTATACCGTTCCTGAAAGCATTGTGGAGTTCAACGCGAAAGGTGATAGCGCCTTCGTGCAGGTGAAGAACGGTGAGGAATGGAAGAAGACCTACATCCGCACCGGATTGAGCGATGGCATCAACCTGGAAGTGCTTGAGGGCATCACTGCTGAGAACGATCTGCGTGGCGCGAAGAAGGAGGAAGAGAAGACCGAAGTGAAGATGTAAGATGAAGATATGATCAAGAAGAACTTCCAGCTTACCATTGTTGCAATGCTTCTGTCACTCTATGCGAATGCCCAGGAGCAATTGGGTGGCGTATCGGACAAGGCGCAACAGGTCTTCGATGGAATGTCTCGGATCAATGCTACTGCGGTGCGAACACCGCTGTTCTTGGAGATCGAACAGGCTGACAGTCTCATGTTCTCAGCGTTCAATGCACACGATACTGCGGCGTTGATGAATTGGTTCACCGATGATCTGGAATTCCATCACGACAAGAACGGATCTACCGATCGAAGTGGTGCGGTTGCTGGGTTCGCATCGCTGTTCAAGGAGCATCCGGACATCCAGCGTTATGCGATCAAGAAGAGCCTGGAAGTTCATCCGATCGGTACCGATGGTGCACTACAGATCTGCCAGCATCGTTTCAAGCATACCGAGAACGGATCGTTGGTGAATGGCGTGAGCCGAACGATCATGTTGTGGCGAAGGACGGATGCGGGATGGAAAGTATCGCGTGTCATCAGCTTTGGGCACTGAAGCTCACTTGAAGAACTGCATCACTTTGCTCCAAAGTTTCCGTGTCACCAGCAATGGCGGAGCTTTCAGGCCATTCAAGCCCCACGAAGCACGCACTTCACGATTCGCT
>JAEZAU010000122.1 GCA_023430325.1 Bacteroidota bacterium
GCCGCGATGTGGACGTGCCATTGGCCGTGGCGCACTTCTTCTATTACGCCGGCTGGGCCGATAAACTGCAGTACGCGTTCCCCGGGCGATCGGTGAGTTCGATGGGCGTGGCAGGACAGATCATCCCCTGGAATTTTCCGCTACTCATGGCCGCCTGGAAGATCGCGCCCGCATTGGCTTGTGGTAATACCGTGGTACTGAAACCCGCAGAGACCACGCCGCTTACATCATTGCTGCTTGCCGAACTCATTCAGGAGGCCGATCTGCCGCCGGGCGTGGTGAACATCATCACTGGCGCAGGTGCCACGGGCGCCGCGTTGGTGGAACATCCGGGCATCGATAAAGTCGCTTTCACCGGAAGCACTGGCGTGGGCAAACTGATCCAGCGCAGCATCGCCGGCACGCACAAGAAAGCCACGCTGGAGCTCGGTGGAAAGGCCGCCAACATCATCTTCGCCGATGCCACCATCGATCAAGCGGTGGAAGGCATCATCAATGGCATCTACTTCAACCAGGGCCATGTGTGTTGCGCCGGAAGCCGCCTCTTCGTGGAGGAAAGCGTACACGATGAAGTGATCCGCAAGCTCAAGCATCGGATGAAGCGCCTGGTGGTCGGCGATCCGCTGGACAAGAACACCGACGTGGGTGCGATCAACAGCCGCGAGCAACTCAACTCGATCAACACATACTTGAAGCACGGCGAAAAGGATGGTGCGGAAATGTTCCAGTCGCCGTGTGATCTGCCGAAGAAAGGCTTCTGGATCCGCCCCACGCTTTTCCTTAACGTGGCACAAAGCGCACGCATCGCCAAGGAAGAGATCTTCGGGCCGGTGCTCGCAGTGCAGACCTTCCGCACGGTGGATGAAGTGGTGCAGAAGGCAAACAACACACCTTACGGACTAAGCGCCGGCGTGTGGACGGACAAAGGCAGCAAGATCTTCAACCTTACCAGCAAGATGCGCGCGGGCGTGGTGTGGGCGAACACGTACAACAAGTTCGATCCGACTTCACCCTTCGGTGGGTATAAGGAGAGTGGCTATGGGCGCGAAGGTGGAGTGCATGGATTGGCGGCGTATTTGAATTTGAATTGAGAGCAACTCAACACCCGCATCTACCGCATTTCCTTCGCCAGTGTGTACCCGCACGGATCGCCATTTGCTCGGTCCTCTGGTATGATCAAGTATGAATGCAAGGCTGGCATTCGCCATGTCGAATTGGACCGTTATCCTTATCTGTTGCATACAGATCGGCCAAGAACGCGAACATCGTCTACAGCGTGTTCCGTACCAAACGAGATCAGAGGCGTTGGGGCAGGAAGCATGGATCGATCAGCGGCAGTTGATCATGCCCCACCCCATTACTTTTGCTTCAATATCGATCCAATGTTGAAGACGCTCGCCTCCATGATCCTGCTTGTGCTCCCGGTAGCCATGAGCGCACAGACCGTGCAGCCACCCCCTGCCGTGATCAATGATCTAAGCTCACGCTTTCCAGGTGTGGATGTGAAGGATTGGGATACCACCAGGGAAGGCGGCTGGAAGGCGGAACTGGACGTGAACGAGGTGGAACATGAGGTGTTCTATTCCGCGAAAGGCGCATGGCTGTGGAGCGATCATGATGTGAAGCGCGCGCAGGTACCGCAGGCCGTATGGGATGCACTGGCCGCATCAGAATATGCCGACTGGACAGTGGATGGAAAGGAACGCCTGCAGACCCCGGTCCATAAGGAACTCTACGAGATAAAGCTGGAAAAGAAAAAGGAGCAGGACGTCTACCTCTTCTTCCTTCCCGATGGCAGCAGAACATCAGGTCCAGCACGACAATGAGAGCACCACTGCTTGCTTATTCTGTGCTCACGTTGCTGCACCTGCACGCACAGGAGGAACGTTCGGTGCTCACGCATGACGATCGTACGCTGCTTCGATCCATGTACGAACATTGCCCCAAGGCCGACATCCTTCAGATCGATCGATCCGAGAGCAACTACGTGGAACTGGAATACCTCTGTGACGGCAAGATCGTGGAGATGGGCATCAAGGCCGGCGAGGTGGTCTTCATAGAGCGTGAGACCGATCCTGCGGAAGTGCCGGAAGAACAGATCTTGCGGCTGATCGAAAAACATCATCCAGGCGGCTTCATCGATGAGGTCTCGATGCTCACTGTGAAGGACAGCAGTTTCTTCAAGGTGGAGTTGATCCAGGACGGCATTGAACACAACATGTTCATTACCACCACTGGCAAGATCTACAAGCCACGCGCCTCGCTCGCATCTGAGAAATGGAACCTTTCCAAGCTGGAAGAACTGGCGGTGCGTGGCCCCAAGGGTTATGACCTGCTTGCACCCGACACCACGTACCAGCTCCCGCCCATCCTGCGTGAGATCTCCGGCATAGCGACCCGGGATGGAAGGATCCTCTACGCGGTGCAGGATGAACTTGGCGTGGTGTTCGAATATGACCTCGCTGCAGGCAACATCAGCAAGATCCATCGCTTCACCGATGTAGGAGATTTTGAGGATATCACCCTGATGGACGATCGGATACTGGTGCTGCGCAGCGATGGTAACATATTCAAGATCGGTGGCAATGGCAGGGTGGAAGAGACGCTTGTACAATTACCGACGCTGAATGTTGAAGGCCTGCATTTTGATACCAAGAGCGGCAGGCTCCTGCTGGCAAGCAAGGAAGCAGGCATTGCCGAAGCTGCTCATCTGCGTACGATCTATGAAGTGGATGAAGAAGGCCGGGCGAGACCCTACCTGGTGATCGACGTTGCTGAACTGGGACGTGAATTCAACAAGCGGCATCCCTCCCTTCACGCGGATGAACTTCTCCTGGATCCTTCGGCCATTGCTGTGCATCCCAGCACGGGAGAACTGTACGTGCTCTCTGCAGCTGATCGGTTGATCGCCGTCTATGGCAATGGGTTGAAAGATCTTTTTCCATTGCCCGCCGAACTTTTCTACAAACCAGAAGGCCTGCAATTCCTTTCCGACGGCACACTGCTGATCTCATCCGAAGGCGATAAGAAAGGCTTCACACTGCCTTCGGTGATGTTGTTCGAACATCGGAAATGATCGGTCGGTGATCGGGATCGAAATACTTTCTAGTTCCACTTCGTGAAACTCATCGGCTGCCTCTTCTTCCTGCTGATCGCCACAGCGGCACATGCACAGATCGCTCATGATCTTACGGTCTATTCCGAAGATGGCGCGGCCTTCACCCTATTGGTGAACGGCCAGAAGATCAATGAGGGGCCGGCGGCAAGTGTGACCGCATCGAACATCAATTTCGACCATGCGAAAGTGGTTGTGCAATTCCAAGATGCGAATATTCCTCAGATCGAGAGGAGGAACCTGTAGATAGCGGCACCTGGTTCTGGAGCGAAAGGGCCAGTGGCTGCCGTATATGCGATAAAGGAAAATAAGGGCGAGCAGTGTTGCGGTTCGTATCCCGATCGGATAAGAAGATCCAGGACAACCCGGTGATCATCATCAATAATAAAGACGGCCAAATTCCAGAAGATCTTCTGGTCACGAAACCTGAAAAGACCTAACACCAGTCTTCCGCAGGTTCAACGGATCGAAAAAAGTTCAGTGCAGGTGCTATTCCGGGAACAATGAAGGCGCGCGATCGGGCCTGGGATCCAGTTCGGCATAATGATGCCTTTCCCACACGGCGGGAACGTTGGTATCCTCGGATCGTGATGTGATCAGGCGGCTCACCGTATGATCTTCCAGATAGTCGTCCGGCGCCGGCCGGCAAAGTGCCTGCAAATCCTCTTTGCTCAAGGCCGGGTTCAACCAATCGCGCTCCATTCCATCGGGAATGATCACCGGCATCCTCCGTTTCGAGTTATGGATCATGGCCATCCGTGAGTTCGCCACTGTGGTGAGTATGCAATAGCTGTCGCCTTCGTAAAGTCCACCGAGATGGAAGATCCCTCCACCGCGTTTATGGATCAAGTAGGGATACTTCTCCTTTCCCACATGCATCCATTCGAAGAAACCTGTTACGGGGATCAGACAGCGGTGGCCTTCCCTGGCTGCTCTGGCGAAGGTCCGCTTCTCATAGATCTCTTCGCTCTTCGCGTTATAGGTACTGTATTGCTTGAGGAACGCCACGGGATCCTTCATATGTACAGGCACAAGACCGCATTGCATGAGGCTGATATGCGTAGGATCTCCTGCGGTGATCACCGGCCATTGATCGCGAGCGAAGACGTTTGCATGATGATGATGTGCATGTGCCTGTACCTCCTGCAGGATGCGTTGGTCCCAGTATTGATCGCTCTGGGTGAACTGAAGTACGAGCTGTGTTCGGTAACACATTGAGTGAAGTTAAGCACCATCCGGTGGGAATGACTATCTTGCACCCATTAAGCCTGGTGCTTTTGCCGGGTGGTAAAGCAGTGAGTACGATGAATAATGGTAAAGTAAAGTTCTTCAATGACGAGAAAGGTTTTGGTTTCATTTCGCCTGAGCAGGGCGGCCAGGACGTTTTCGTTCATAAGACCGGTACGCGGGAAAGGCTTCAGGAAGGTGACGCAGTGACCTATGAACTGGAGCAGACCCAGCGCGGCCCAAGCGCAGTGAACGTGCGCAAGGCCTGATCCGGATCGAACCCGATCAGAACTTGAAGCCCCGGCAATGCCGGGGCTTTTCTTTTCATATTGATCGCACCTGAGCGAACAGCCTCGATCGGTGGCTGATGGAAGGAGGGATCGGCTCAGCCTGCCACCTTCACCTGCACCGCTTCAGGTCCTTTGCGGCCTTTCTGAATCTCGAAGGTCACCTTGTCATTGGGCTTTATGGGATGCAACAGGCCATTGGCATGCACGAAGATGCTCTGACCTGAGCCGTTATCCTTGATGAAGCCGTAACCTTTTTCATCGTTATAGAAGGTGACCGATCCCGATCGCAGCACATCTTCGGGTTCATCGATCCGGCGTGGTACACCGAGCTCGATGTCCTCGGCTTCGATCTTCTGTTTCTTTGTTGGATCGGGAGGTGTGGATGTGATGTTGCCGAACTCATCCACATAGGCGAGCATGTCCTCGAAGCTCTTCTTGCCCGCGGTGCTCTTGCGTTCCTGCTTGCGGTCGGCCTTTTCGCGCCGCTTGCGTTCCTGGTTCTTCTGACGTTCTTTCTTGTTAAAACTATCCATGCAATGGTCCCATCGGGGGATCCATTTCAACTTGAAAGATGGGGCCGATCGGTCCGTGAAGATAAGGACTGAGGAAATAGCAAAAGGATATGAGCATTTTAGAGGGAACAGGAACGACCGATCGGTGTGCACCTGGCTGTTCCATCGCTATATGCATGGCCATACATGTTGGCCGTGCTGATGACCCGGCTGTAAGAGGCCTCGTAGATCGTAGATCAATATGCATGGCCATGCATATTGATCCACGATCTATTTACTACTCCTTCACCAGCTTGCGCGAAGCGGCTTTCCCGTTCTGTCGGATCACCAGGAAATAGCTTCCACTGGCCTTGTCGCTCAGATCGAGCGTACGCTCATACTTCCCCTTGAATCCGGTGATCTTCTCCTGGTACACGCGTTCACCAGAGGCATCGTGGACATCCACTTCCACGTCGGCGCGCTCCTTCACATCGAAGGTGATCTGGTAGAAGCCAGTGCTCGGGTTGGGGAAGATGTTCAGTTCGCCAAGATCGGGTTCGCTCTCCAAGCCTGTTACACCCTTGTTCTTCAAGAGTGATCTTTCCTCATCGGTGAGCTTCCTGCTTTCGATCCTGATCCGGGTGTTCTGGCGAAGGTCCGTTCGAAGTTCTTCGCGCATGCGATCCATCTCCATGCGCAGTTGGTCCATCTCGCGACGAAGCTGCTCCCGCTCATCGGGTCCGAAGTCGTGATCGAACTTGAAGTCGAAGTTCTCTGGGCCGCGACGGAAATACGTGTGCATTTCCTTTTCACCCAGCTCTCCGTTGATCTGTTGCTCAGCACCGCCGCGAAGAACTTTCAAGGTAACGGCTTCACCCGGTCTCATGCTTCGGATCTTCTTCGAAAGAGCACCGAAACTGTCGATCATATCACCGTTCACAGCCGTTATAATGTCACCTTCCTTCAGTCCCATTCGCTCCGCCGCGGAACCTTCTTCCACGCTACCGATCAACGCTCCTGTGATCTGTTCATCATCACCTGGCGTCACCCCGAGGAATGCTCGAGGCTCCTCCATCTTTTTCCAATGCTCATGATCACCGTGACCATAGGAATAGGAACGGGAGGTCTCACGTTGGGCCAATGTGACCGAAGTACTGTTCTTCTTGTTATTGCGGTAAAAAGTGATCTTCACTTCATCACCTTCCTTCTTCGATCGGATGATGTCGGAAAGCGCTTTCGGATCGATGATCTCCTTTCCATCCACCTGCGCAATGACATCGCCCTCCTTCAATCCAGCAGCCTCAGCAGGCGAGCCATCATGCACTTCGATCACGTACACGCCTTCCTTCACAGACAATTTCTTTTCCTTCTTCAACTCATCCGTCACCTTCTCTGTACTCACGCCCAACCACGTGTACTTCTCGTGACCCATCTCCGGCATCGGCGGCATTGCAGGCATGCCAGGCATGGAGGGTACGGGCGGTATCATCCGCATGCGCATCTCCTGTTCGGCCTCATGACCATCGCCGAAGCGTCGGATGTCTATCACCACGTTCTCATCATCACCATGGAAGGAAAAATGATCCATGATCCCCATCTCTCGCAAGGCATCTTCGATCTCCTGATCGGAGGCATTGTCCAGATCGAGGCTCCTGGTGGTGGTCTCACCGTTCTCCGTGGTCCTTATCTCGATGGAGATCTTTCGCTCAGAAGGCTCTTCCTGTGACCTGGCGCTTTTCGGCAGGGTTACCACAACTGCGAAAAGAGGCAACAACAACCACTTGCGGTCCATGGCAGATGAATTTGTAGTCGAAAATTAATGAGTGCCAGAGGCCAATTTCAGGCATCCCGATCGAAAACGTGTTAAGATCGTTGCGGTCGGTTGACGGCGTGATGAAAACGTCTAACGTTCGCGGGGAGCAGGGCGCTTTGTGATGTTCCACATTGCATCACCGTGCAATTCGCGATGCAACAGGATCGAATATTCCAGCAGCCTTGCACGTTCCTGTTCCATTTCGCGCATCACCTCGTCGAGATCTTCGATCGCCTTGAGCGTTTCCTGCAGTTCAAGATCCAATTCCGCCAGACGATCTTCCTCGCTGGGCGCGTTCAGGTGAAGCTGGAATTCGATGTAACGTTCCCTCTCGAAGGCGTCCTTCTCCATGGGAAGCGGAACGGCGACCTCTTCCTTCAGCGTGGGTAAAGGTACCGAGAAGACGATCGCAGCGACGGGAAGCAAAAGCTTGAGCATCATGGCAGAACGGTTGGTCCCCGAATTTACCTGCACATCATTCCATTCCCGTTCCGGCCCAGAGGATGACCGGTTGGGAACGTGACCGAAAGTTCGATCCGATCATTGATCCGTGAACCGATCGATGTCCCTCCTCTCACGTTTCGTGGGCCGGCCAAGACCGGGATCACGGTATGATGCTTTCACTTTGCGGGCGATCTCCAACTTCTCCAGATCATCCAACGAAGTTGCCTCAGTGATAAGCTCCGGAACGAGTTTAGCGCCGACCCGCGAAGCCGGTATCGC